>NZ_JBSFKQ010000031.1:76729-91004 GCF_053598615.1 Kitasatospora sp. NPDC001095
AGGGTGGTCTGGTCCGTGACCTTCAGCAACGAGTACAGCGGGTAGCTCCCGCAGCCCGCTCCGTTCTGCATCGCCGTGATCACCCAGCCCGCCGGAACCGGCCAGTTGCCGCAGGCCTGGACGGAGGTCCGGTCGCCCAGCGGCACGAGGGTGTAGGTGCCGTAGGTGCCGCAGGCCGGGGAGACGGTCTGGATCGCCGTGATCACCCAGCCCGGCGGGATCGGGGACTGCCCGCAGTCCTGGAGGACGGTCTGGTCGGTGACCTTCAGCAGCGAGTACAGCGGGTAGCTCCCGCAGGTGCCGGCGCCGCTCTGCATCGCCGTGATCACCCAGCCGGCGGGTATCGGCCCGTTCGAGCAGGCCTGTACCGAGGTCAGGGCCGAGGCGTCGGCGATGGTGAAGAGCCCGTAGCCGCTGCAGCCGGACCACTGCTCGCTGACGATCACCCAGCCGGTGGGCACCGGGGTGTAGCCACAGATCGTCGTCGTCCCGCCGGCCTGCGGCGCGGTCCGCACGGCCTTCACCGTCCCGGCCGTCCGCGCGACCTGCGCACCGGCCGTCTGCGCGGCCGCCTGCGCGACCGGCGCACCGGCCAGGGTCAGACCTCCCAGCAGCAGCGCGGCCACCGCCAGTCGGCGGGACAGAAACCGTCTCAGTCCGGGCATGCGCATCCTTGATCCTCCCGATCGTTCCCGCACGTTGGCGCCTGAGAGCTTGTCAGGCCCACGCCCCCGTGACCAGACCTGCGGGAACGGGGACGGTCTGCCGCGGGACCCAGCGGACCGTGATGTCCGACCCGCTGCCTACTCTGGGTCCAAGTCGACGATCAAGGGGGCAGGACCGTGCGGATCGAACGTCACCAGGTGGACGGGGAGCGGGTGGCGCAGGCCTGCGAGGACTTCGTGAACCGGATCGGCAGGCAGGTCCACTCCTACTCCCGCGCCGGCCTGATGACCACGACGGAGTGGCAGCTGATCGCCGACTCCTTCCTCGACTACCTCGGAGCGCTCTCCACCACCCGGCCCGGCCTGGACTCCGCCGAGGCCAGGGCCGTCCTCGCGGACGCCGCAGAGGCCGCCGCCGGCGCCGTCTCCTTCGCCGCCTACTACCCGCACGACCGCTTCAGCGTCTTCCTCGACTACCCGAACTTCGGGATGGGGTACGACCCGGAGTACGGGCAGGAGCGCGACCCCCGCCACCGGGTCACCGCCCGGGAGTGGCTCGACGCCTTCTGCCTGGCGATCGTCGCCGACAAGGTCTCCGTCCACGGCGAGGCCTTCGGCTGGGCACGGCAGTTGATGCCGGACGAGCCGGTCACCCCCGACCTCGAGCTCGTCGACGGCTTCGTCGCGCACTTCTTCGGGGAGGCCGGCCTCCCCGCCGCGTCCACCGAACCACAGCCAGGTCTGCGCGCGCTGCGCGCCCTGACCGACGGGGACCGCGACGCCTTCGACGCCGCCCTCCTCACGCTCGTCCAGAACGGCCCGCACGGCTCCGGGCCCGCGAGCCTCCTGCCGCTCGTCCCGATCGCCCTCGCCGCCCTCGCGTACCGCACCCACGGCTGGACCCCGGCGGTCGACACCGACTACCTCCCCCACGCCCTGGTCACCGGCTTCGAGACCCCCGGCCCGCGCGTCCGCGCCCTGGGCCGCGACCCGCGCCCCGACGCCGTGGCCCGGCTCGCCGCCGGGCCCGTCGTCCTCGACCGGCCGTTCCCGGCCCGGCCGCTCAGCCCGGACGGCGCGGCGCGGTTCGAGCGACGCACCCTGGAGGCCATCACGCCGAAGGAGGGCGAGCCGCTGGACGCGTGGGAGCTCACGGGTGCCCTGCGCTACCAGAGCCGCCTCCTGTCGGCGCGCGCCTCGGAGTCCGCCGACGCCACCGATGCCCTGCTCGCCAACCTGCGGCTCGGCTCCCAGCTGGGGGCCGCCGTGTTCCGGGTCGCCCTCGCCGAACCGGGCACCGAGGCCGAGGTGACGATCGAAGGGCGGATGCTGCGCTTCCCCGCCCGCCGGGACAGGGACTTCGGGCCGACCTTCTGGGAGACGGCCCTGTCCTTCATCCTGATCACCGGCAGCTCCGAGGACCTCGAACCCCTCGTGCTGGCCGGTCCGGCGATCGCCGCCGAGGACCGCTACCCGTTCGCCTCGTACCGCACCGCCCTGCACGACCACCTGCGCGGAGCCGACCCGCTCCCGGCCACCGAACGGGCCCTGGAGGAGCTGGAACGAACCCGGGGCCACGGCTTCCTCCCGCCTCCGGTCGTCCTCTTCTCACAGCTGGTCCGGGGCGACGAGACCAGCTTCAACCTCGCCCTGCTGGACGCCCTGGAAGCCCACCGCGACCACCACTCCGTCGCCGACCGTGCCACCCACACGGGTGCCGCGCTCAGCCTCGAGGTCCTCGGCCTCGCCTGCCACGCCCGCCGCAGCCGCGGCTGGGCCGTCCACGTCCGGTCGCCCTACCTCCCGCCGCGCCTGCTCCGGGCGGCCGGGCGCGCCGGAGGGGATGTTCGGGAGCCGAAGGCCGCACTCTGACCGCCCGACGGTCCGACAGGTGTCGACCGCACCCGGCCGTCGGCCGCGAGGAACGCCATCGGCCGTGAGGAACGGGAGAGCGGGGTGGTCGGCCGGGCGGTTCCGGCTGGTGGCCCCGGAGCGCCGGTCACGCCCCTGGCAGCCCGGCCGCACGGCCGCACGGCTGTCAGGGGTGAGCGCTATGTTCACGAACGTCGATCAGACCTGGTGGAGGGGGCATCGTGACGGATCCCGAGAGCGGGACGATCAGCTGGGAGGAGATGCGCGCACTCATCGCCGCACGGGTTCCGCAGGGGGTGATCGAACGGCTCTCCCCCGTGCCCGCCGCCGAGCTGGGCCATCTGCGCGCTCCGCTGCGCAGGCTCCGCGCCGAGCTCTCGCGCGAGCTCTCCTCGGGCGACACGACCCGGTACTCCGCCGCCTACGATCAGCTCGCCGCGCTCCAGTTCGCCGGGATCCACTCCTCCGCCACTGCCGCCCAGGCCCTCGACTGGCTGACGGCCCGCCCGCTCCTCGACATCACCTGGCCCCTGCCCGGCGGCGGTTCCACCAACCCGGACCACCACGTCCTGCTGACGGCCCTGCTCTCACCGCACCGGGACCAGGCGTTCCACCGTGAACTCGCGGTCCGGCTCGCCGAGTGGCTGCCCGCGCGGGGCCGCCACGACCGGTGGCTGATCGCCCACGGCCTCGCCGTCTGGTCGGGCGCCGAAGTCCCCGTCACCGACGGCTATGTGATCGGCTGGTTGCGCGAGGGTGACTCGATCCGCTACCCGTACCACCGCGAGATCGGCGAGTGGTTCGCCATGCGGGGCCTGCGCGAGCCGGTGCCGCACCACGACACCCTGCTCTCCTGGCTGCGTGCCCAGCCCAGGCTGGCCGAGTTCGTCCGCCGTCTGTTCGAAGTCCCGGACGTGGGAACCGTGTTCACCGATCCCCACGCCGCCCGCTTCGGGCCGGACAACGAGTGGCCCAAGGTGCTCACCGCCCTGGCGGGCGAGGGCGTGCTCGACCGCGCCGAGCTGATCGACCTCTGCCTCGGAAAGCTCCTGCGCGGCGACCGGCCCGGCAACCTGCGAGGTTTCCTCCGGCTGTACGCCGCGCTGGCGCTCGACCCCGAGGAGGTCCTCGCCCGGGCCGGCGATCACGTCCGGCTGGCCGCCGACGGCGCACCGACCGCCGCCAAGGCCGCCCAGGCGGGGCTGGTGCCCGTGGACGACCGGCTCTCCGCCGAGGTGTTCACCGAGTTGACGGCCGCCGTCCTGGCCCGCCCGGAGAAGACCCTCGCCACCACCCAGCTGAGCCGCGCCGCCGCCGCCCTGCGCCGCGACCCCGCCGCGGCGGACGGCCTGCTGCCCGCCGTCGGCGTGGCCTTCGCCCACCCGGCTCATGCCGTCCAGGAGCGCGCCCTGCATCTCGCCGCCCAACACCTGCCCGGCGTCGCCCCGGCCACCGCCGAGGCCGTGCGCAGCGCCGCCGCCGCCCTCGGCCCGGCCCTCCGGCCCGAGTCCCACCGTCTGCTGGCCGTCCAGGCCCCGGGGGTGGCGAGAGCCGCCGAACCGCACGCCGCCGAACCGTTGGTGGGCCAGGTCGCGCTGCCCGCCGCACCCGCCGGCCCGCTCGACCTCGCCGAGCGGCTGGCGGGCCTGATGGCCGACCGGGTGCCGGACCCGGGCCTGGCTGCCCCGGCTCGCCGAGGTCGCGGGTGAGCCCGCGGCGGTGTACCACCTGGCGCTCGGGTACGGGCTGACGGCCGCCCGTGCGGAGAACCGCACCGTGGTGCTGGACGCCCTGCTGGTCCTGAACGCGCGCGGGCGGTTGCGTCCCGAGGTGCTCGGTGGGTGGATCGCGGCGCTGTGGCGGCTGACGGCGGCCAAGCCGAACCGGTTCCTGCCCGTCCTGGCCGACGCCGCGCGCAGCGGTGCGGGCCGGCCGGTCTGGGAGGTGCTCGCTGCCCTGATCTCCGTGCTCGCCGCCGAGGAACCGGGCGTGCGCGGACTGGCGGACGCCCTCGCGCTGGCCGCCGAATGCGCGGCGGCGGACGGCATCCGGACCGCTCTGCCCGCCCTCGACGCCCTCACGGTCTCGACCGCACCCCGCCGCGTGCGGGCGGAGGCCTCCCGGCTGGCCCGAACACTCGCCTCGTGACGCGCCGCCCGTGGCCCCGGGCGGAAGGTCGGCGGGTGGGCGCCGGGGAGCGTGTGCGGCCCCGTGGTGACGCGGTGCCCTGCTCGGTGTGTCGCCGGCGGTCACGGGGACTGCGGGGAAGGCGCAGCGGTGGGTCCGTCGGCGGACAGCCGCTGGGCCAGGTGGATCGGGACGACGGAGATCAGCACCAGGACGGCGGCCACGACGTTGACGACCGGGGCCTGGTTGGGCCGGGCCAGGTTCGCGGAGATCCAGACAGGCAGGGTCTGGAGGCTTGGTCCGGCGGTGAACGTGGTCACCACGATCTCGTCGAAGGAGAGCGCGAAGGCCAGGAGTCCGCCCGCCAGGAGTGCGGGCCGCAGGGCCGGGAAGGTGACGTGACGGAAGGTCTGGAAGGGGTGCGCACCCAGGTCGGCCGAGGCCTCCTCGGCCGAGGGCGAGGTCCGGCGCAGCCTGGCGACGACGTTGTTGAAGACGACGACGATGCAGAAGGTGGCGTGCCCGATGACGACGGTGAGCATGCCGAACCCGATGCCGGCCGGACCGAGCACCGTACGGAAGGCGGCGTTGAGGGCGATGCCGGTGACGATGCCGGGCAGCGCGATCGGGAGGATCACGAGGAAGGAGACCGCTCGCCGGCCGAAGAACCGGTACCGCTGGACGGCGAGGGCGGTCATGGTTCCCAGGACCAGTGCCACCAGGGTGGCCCCGGCTCCCGCCTGCAGTGAGGCGACGAGTGCGTCTCGGACGCCGTCGGACTGCCAGGCGCGCACCCACCACTCGGTGGTGATTCCGGTCGGGGGCCAGGCGAAGGAGCGGTCTCGGTTGAGCGAGTTGAGGAGGACCAGCAGCAGCGGCAGGTAGATGACGGCGAGGCCGCCGATCATGGCCGCGCGCAGCACGATCCGGGTGCGGCGGGAGAGGTTCACGGCCGTCCGGTTCCCTCACAGCGAGTCCAGGGCGCCCGAGCGGCGCACGGCGAGCAGGTAGCCGACGATGACCGCCACCGGTAAGAAGGACAGGGCGGCGGCCAACGGCAGGTTGAGCGTGACGTTGTCGGCGATCGTCGTGCCCAGCATCTGGGTCCTGCCGCCGACGATCCGCACGGCGATGTAGTCCCCCAGGCTCAGGGAGAAGGTGAGGGCGGATCCGGCGAGCACCGAGGGCTTGACCAGTGGGAGGACCACCGAGCGGAAGGTCCTCCCGGCGGAGGCGCCGAGGTCGGCCGAGGCGTCGAGGAGGCCGGGAGGCAGGTTCTCCAGGCCGGCGAGGATCGGAAGGATCATGTAGGGCAGCCACAGGTAGGCGAGGACGACGACGATCGCCGCCGTGCCGTATCCCGGGCTGGTCAGACCGAAGGGGCTGCCGAGCCAGTCGAGGATGCCGCCCCGGCTGAAGACGACCCGCCAGGCGTACGCCTTGACCAGGTAGCCGGCCCAGAGCGGGGTCAGCACGGCCACCACCAGGAGCCTGCGGGTGCGCGGCCGGACGACCAGGGCCATGGCGAAGGCCATGGGGAACGCCACCGCGGTGTCGATCACCGTGACCGCGGCGGCGATGGCGAGCGTGCGCAGTGCGATGGTGCGGTAGACCGGGTCGGTGAGGACGGTGGTGAAGTTGGTGGTGTCCCAGACCCGGACGACGTTGTAGGTGAAGCCGTCGACCGTCCAGAAGGCCGAGAGGAGCAGGACGGCCATCGAGCCGAGGTAGGCGAGCACCAGCCAGGCCATCGGCGCCGCCAGCAGCAGTGTCAGGCGCAGCCCGGCGTGCCGGTGCAGGACGGAGGCCGTCCGCCGCAGGCCGCTCCGCCGCGGTGGCGGGGCGGTCACGTCGTTCGCCACCGGTCAGCCCTTGATCTCGGTCCAGGCGGCGGTCCAGGCCGCGTAGTCGGTGCAGGACGCCCCGCGGCCGTCCAGGCAGTTCTTGACGGGTGTGGTCCAGGAGTGGACGTTCTTCCAGTACGCGTCGTCGGTGGCGTGGAAGACGGTGCAGAAGGCCTTGTCGGACGTGTGGTCGCAGGCCTTGGCATTGGCGGGGGCCTCACCGAACCATTCGGCGACCTGGGCGTTGGCCTTCGGCGAGACGATCCAGTCCATCCACCGGTAGGCGCAGTTGGGGTGTGCGGCCTTCGCCGACACCATCCACGTGTCGGACCAGCCGGTCGCGCCTTCCTTGGGGAGCACCGCCCGGACGGGTGCCTGGTCGGCCTGTGCCATGTTGGCGATCACCTGCCAGGTGGTTCCGATCACCGTGTCGCCGGTCTTGAAGGAGTTCTCGGCCTTCTGGTAGTCGCTCCAGTACTCGCCGACCGACTTGTGCTGGGCCTTCAACAGGTCGACGGCGGCCTTGAGTTGGGCGTCGTCCAGGGCGTAGGGGTTCTTGATGCCCAGGTCCGGTTCGGTCGCCATGAGGTACAGCGCCGCGTCGGCGATGGAGATCGGGGAGTCGTAGGCGGTGACGTGCCCGGCGTGGGCCGGGGCGTCCTCGAAGACCGCGCGCCACGAGTCCGGTGCCGGTGAGACCTTGTCGGTCCGGTACATCAGCAGGTTGGCGCCGCGGCCGTGCGGGATGCCGTACATCCGGCCGTTCACGGAGTTCCACGGCTGGTTCTTCAGGCCCTCGAAGACGTCCGCGTAGTTGGGCACCAGGCTGGTGTTGACGGGCGCGACGTCGCCGGCCGCGATCAGCCGGAGCGTCGCGTCGCCGGACGCCGAGACGGTGTCGTACTGGCCGGTCTTCATCAGGGAGACCATCTCGTCCGAGGTACCGGCGATCTTCGTGTGGACCTTGCAGCCGGTCTGCTGCTCGAAGGGGTGGACCCAGTCGACGTCGTGGTCGTCCGAACCGTCTTCGGCGTAACCGGCCCAGGCGATCAGGTTCACCTGGCCCTCGCCGGCGCCGAGGGATCGCAGCGCGGGCAGTTCGGGTGGGTTCGGGCCCTGGGCGGAGGTCGTTCCGGTGGTGCCGGCGCATCCTGCGATCAGGAGGAGAGCGGCTGCGACCGCGGTCACCGTGTGGGCGAAGGCGCGTTTCGGGGCGGGGAGGGGCATGCGCGAGGTCCGATCTTCGGGGGGGAGGGTGGGGAAGCGGTTCTCGGCGGGCTACTCGCCGACGCGGACCAGGTGCTTGCGCTGCCAGGCCACTACGACGTCGGTGCCGCTGTGACGCAGGACGTCGGCCGCGCCGTCCTCGGCGTTCTGCCGTACGGCGGTCAGCCGGCCGCCGGCCTCCAGGTCGATCAGGAATCTGGTGTGGCCGCCCGCGTAGACGACCTCGGCCACGCGCCCGCTCGTCGACAGCTCGTCGGGGGCGGCGGGGTCGTCCGGGTGCGTCAGGCGGATCTTCTCCGGTCGGATGCTGAAGGGCCCGGACTCCCCCACGAGCTGTTCGGCCACCGGGCCGTCCAGGAGGTTGGAGCTGCCGACGAAGCCGGCGACGAAGGCCGTGGCGGGACGCTCGTACACCTCGGCCGGCGACCCGACCTGCTCGATCCTTCCCGCGTTGACCACCGCGAGGCGGTCGCTCATCGTCAGGGCCTCCTCCTGGTCGTGGGTGACGAGGAGGAAGGTGATCCCGACCTCGCGCTGGAGTTGTTTGAGTTCCAGTTGCACGTCGTGCCGGAGCTGCAGGTCGAGGGCGCCGAACGGTTCGTCGAGCAGCAGCACCTTCGGGCGGTTGACCAGCGCTCTGGCCAACGCCACCCGCTGGCGCTGCCCGCCGGAGAGCTGGGAGGGCCGGCGCGGCTCGAAGCCTTCGAGCCGGACCCTGGCGAGCGCGGCACGCACCCGCCGGGCCCGCTCGGCCCTGGGCACCCGGCGGACCATCAAGCCGTAGCCCACGTTCTGCGCGACGGTCATGTGCGGGAAGAGCGCGTAGTCCTGGAACACGGTGTTGACGTCCCGGTCGAACGGCGGCAGGCGGGTGACATCGGTCCCACCCAGCAGGATCCGGCCGGAGGTGGGGGCCTCGAAGCCCGCGATCATGCGCAGCACCGTGGTCTTCCCGGACCCCGACGGGCCGAGGACTGCGAAGAACTCGCCCTCGCCGACCTCCAGGTCCACGCCGTCGACCGCACGGACGCCGTCGTCGAAGGTCTTCGTCAGCCTTTCGAGCCGGACCGCCGCAGGGGCGGCGGGCGCCGGTCGCGGCGGTCGGTCGTCGTTCGTCATGTCGTGCGGCCCTCTGCTCGGCGTCGCCTGCCCTGTCCGGAGAGCGGGCCGTGCGGCCCGGCCCTCGGAAACCCGGGAGCGTTCACTCGGTCCGGCCACGAACGCCCGCGGGTCGTACGGCGATCGGGACCGGTCTCCTTCGAGAACTCCGACACGCGCGTAGCGCCGGACTCGTGCAGCCCGCGGAAGCACCGAAGTTCCAGCCGACGATGCGGGTCCAAGACCACTTCTGCCGCCCTCCGCCCACGAACCGGACATCAGCAGAGTGCCGGGTACCAGCCCTCGACATCTCGGGAACCGGGCACGTGTCACCCGTACGTGGCTGGGCGCCGACGACTACCGGGTCCTCCGGAACCGCGCCTCGGCGCGGGGGAGCACTGCCGTGCGCAGGGATCCGGAGACCGACCACGGGGCCGGTGAACACGGGCACGGCGGGCTGTGCGCACCGCGACCGGCCGCGGACACGATCGAGGTCGACCGCGTACTGCCCGGCCTCTCCGGCAGTCCGTCCTTTTGAGTGGGCGGACAGCCGGTTTCCGCCGCCGGTGGTTCAGGGGGCGGGGAGGCGGGTGGTCGGCCGGGTCCGTTCGTGGGCGTGGGCGACGCGCAGGAGGGTTCGGCGAGCGGGCGGGCGAGGAGCTGGAGGCCGATCGGCAGGCCGGCGGGGACGGTGAAGGCGGGGACTCCGGTGATGTTGGCGGGGGCGTTGAGGCGTGCACAGGCGTCGGAGACCGTCTCGACGGGGATCAGTCCGTAGTACGGAGACGCGCCGCTGCCGCCCATGTTGGTGAGGAAGTCCCGATAGGGCCGCGGAAGTTCCACGTCGCGCTCGGCCTCGAAGGCGTCCGCCTGCCCTGCGGTGAGGCGGGGCCGAGACGGAACTCGTGCCCCTCCTCCCCGAAGGAGTGGCTTCGGGTGGGCGCGTAGGGGATGCGTGCCAGGCAGGCCCGGCCGAACATCTGGCGCTTGAGCATCTTGATCGCCGCAGCCGGTGGACCGGGCAGCGGGTGCAACACGTGCCCCCGTGACGGTCGATCCTCCTCTTTGCCACTGGATCTCGCTCGAGCTCGGCTTGTCGCCACGACGGTCACTCGAAAGTGACGGGCGGAAAGTGTGATTTCCCCCTCGTGTCCGCCATCGGCTTCGCTATGCTCCACACCTCATCGTCCGGGAGTGGGCAGGAGGGTCCCTTGGTGGCCCAAGTAACAATCAATGAAGGCGTGTTGTGGGTAGGTGGCGAGGCCTATCCGCTGCGCAACATCTCCCATGTCGGCCAGAGACGACTGACCGTCGACAAGGGTGCCGCGTGGAGGAAGTTCATCCTCCAGAGCATCGGCTGGTTCATTCTGGGCGGCATATTCGCCTCTTTCGCCGGCACCGTGGGAACGATCGTCTTCCTCGCCGTCGAGGCACTTCTGGTCTGGAGACTGGTCTCGGCCCTGCAGAAGCCCCCGGTGTACGGACTGGTCCTCAATACCTCCGGCACCCAGCGTGAGGCCGTCTGGTCCACGCGGCAGGAGGAGATCCAGCAGTTGATCTACGAGATCACCAAGGCGATCGGCAATCCCGACGTCGCACAGACAGTCATCAACGTGGCCCACGCGGTGCAGGGGGACGTCATCCACCAGTACGGCGACGGCAGCATCGGCAAGGCCCAGCACAGCGGCAGCGGGAACATCGGAGGATCATGAGCGGCGACCACATCCAGCAGTACGGCTCGGGCAGCATCGGCAAGGCCGAGCACACCGGTTCCGGTGACATCGTGGCCGGCGGCAAGACCGTCGGCGCGACCGCAGGAGGACCCGCAGTGGAGGCCCTCCTGCGGGAGATCGAGAAACTACGCCCGCACCTGGACGAGAACGACCGGGCCGAGGTGGACACGGCGGCCGGCTCGATCGCCGAGGAGACGTCTGCGGAGCGCCGGCGTGGCCTGGTGCAGCGCATCTCCGGAATCGCGGCGCTGGTCGGCGAGGTGGGCGTGCCGGTGATCGCGGCCGCGAGGGCGCTGCTGGCGGGCTGAGGCGGCTGATCGGCGGCTGTGCGAGTTGAAGCGATGGGCGTGTCCCGGGTACGCCTGGGCCACGCCTTGACCGTGCTCGGGGCAGGCACAGGCGTCATGGGCGCGGTGACCGGGTGAGCACTGCACGCCTCGGCGGGCGCGGCGGCAGCACGGGCCCGGCACCGCGGACGGGCGGCGGGGTGCCCCGAGTGAACCCCGTCGGTGCGGGTCTCCGGCTGCGGGTAGCGCACCGCCAGGATGTGGCGGACCTCGTGCAGCAGGTCGCCTGGGCCGGGTCGCCGTCCTGCCGACCGACTGGGGAGCAGATGAGGCATCAGTGGCAGCGCGTGCAGAACGCGCAGCGGGCAGCCGCGCAGCAGCGCCTCGCGGGCGGCCCGGTCGGCAGCGGTCAGGGGCCGGCTTCGGAGCCGTCGATTCCGACGGCTCCGAACGGGTAGCTCCATGGTGCTGGTCTCCTGACGTTCGGCCCCCTGGTTTTGGGTCAGCCCTGCCAGGTCCAGTCGGTGACCTCGGGCAGGTCGGTGCCGTGCTCGCGGATCCAGTCGTGGTGGCGGGTGCGCCGGTCGGCCATCTCCTGGCGCAGGGCGGCGGCGCGCACGGCCAGGCCGGGGGTACGGTCGATGACGTCCATGACGAGGCGGTAGCGGTCGAGGTCGTTGCGGACGACCATGTCGAACGGCGTGGTGGTGGTGCCGGACTCCTTGTAGCCGCGCACGTGCAGGCACGGGTGGACGGCCCGGCGGTAGGCGAGGCGGTGGATCAGCCACGGGTAGCCGTGGTACGCGAAGATCACCGGCCGGTCGCGGGTGAACAGGGCGTCGAACTCGGAGTCCGGCATCCCGTGCGGGTGCTCCTCCGCGGGCATCAGCCGGGCCAGGTCGACCACGTTGACCACCCGGACACGAAGGTCGGGCAGGTGCCGGCGGAGCAGGTCGGCGGCGGCCAGGACCTCCTGGGTGGGCACGTCACCGGCGCAGGCCAGGACGGCGTCGGGCTCGCGGGTGCTGTCGTCGGTGCCGGCCCATTCCCAGATCCCGGCACCGCGGGCGCAGTGGGCGCGGGCCTGGTCGAGGGTGAGCCAGTCGAAGCTGGGCTGCTTTCCGGCGACCACGACGTTGACGTAGTCGCGGCTGCGCAGCACGTGGTCGGCGGTGGCGAGCAGGGTGTTGGCGTCCGGCGGGAAGTAGACCCGCACGGCTTCGGGGCTCTTGTTGAGGACGTGGTCGACGAAGCCGGGGTCCTGGTGGGAGAAGCCGTTGTGGTCCTGGCGCCAGACGTGCGAGGTGAGCAGGTAGTTGAGCGAGGCGATGGGGGCGCGCCAGGGCAGGGCGCGGGTGGTGCGCAGCCACTTGATGTGCTGGTTGACCATGGAGTCGACGATGTGGACGAAGGCCTCGTAGCAGGAGAACAGGCCGTGTCGGCCGGTGAGGAGGTATCCCTCCAGCCAGCCCTGACAGGTGTGTTCGGAGAGGATCTCCATCACCCGGCCGTCGTGGGCGAGGTGTTCGTCGACGGGCAGGGTGTCGGCCTGCCAGGCCTTGCCCGTGGCGGTGTAGACGGCCTGGAGGCGGTTGGAGGCGGTCTCGTCCGGGCCGACCAGGCGGAAGTCACGGCGCTCGGCGGTGTCCGCCATCACTTGGGCCAGCAGGTCGCCCAGGACCCGGGTGGGCTCGTGCAGCGTCGCACCGGGCTTGTCCACGGGTACGGCGTACCGCTCCAGCGGCGGCATCGGCAGTTCACGCAGCAGCAGGCCTCCGTTGGCGTGCGGGTTCGCGCCGAGTCGGCGGCGGCCCGCGGGAACGCGGTCGAGTACCTGCGCGGTCGGCCGACCATGCTCGTCGAACAGTTCCTCCGGACGGTAGGAGCGCAGCCAGTCCTCCAGTTGGGCGAGGTGTGCGGGGTTGTCGCGGACCTGGTCGAGCGGCACCTGGTGGGCGCGCCAGGTGCCTTCCACCGGCACGCCGTCCACCTCGTTCGGCCCGGTCCAGCCCTTGGGGGTGCGCAGCACGATCACCGGCCAGGCCCGGCGCTCGGTGGCCCCGTCGGCACGCGCGGCACGCTGGATGGCGGCGATCCGGTCGAGGGCGGTGTCCATGGCGTCGGCCATGGCGCGGTGGACGGCCATGGGGTCCTCGCCGGTGACGTACAGCGGGTCGTGGCCGTAGCCGCGCAGCAGCGCGTCCAGCTCGGCCTCCGGCAGCCGGGCGAGCACCGTCGGGTTGGCGATCTTGTATCCGTTGAGGTGCAGGACCGGCAGCACGGCGCCGTCGTGGACCGGGTCGAGGAACTTGTTGCCGTGCCAGGAGGCCGCCAGCGGACCGGTCTCCGCCTCGCCGTCGCCGATCACACAGGCGACCAGCAGCCCGGGGTTGTCAAGGGCAGCACCGTAGGCGTGCGAGAGCGCGTAGCCGAGCTCGCCGCCCTCGTGGATGGATCCCGGCGTCTCCGGTGCGACATGGCTCGGCACTCCGCCGGGGAAGGAGAACTGCCGGAACAGCTTCGCCATGCCGTCGGCGTCGCGGGTGACGTCCGGGTAGGTGTCGGTGTAGCTGCCGTCCAGCCAGGAGCCGGCCAGGACGGCGGGGCCGCCGTGACCGGGCCCCCAGACACAGACCGCGTCGAGGTCCCGGGCCTTGATCACCCGGTTGAGGTGGGTGTGGACCAGGTTCAGGCCCGGCGAGGTGCCCCAGTGGCCGAGCAGCCGGGGTTTGATGTGTTCGGGGCGCAGCGGCTCGCGCAGCAACGGGTTCGCCATCAGGTAGATCTGGCCCGCCGCGAGGTAGTTGGCGGCCCGCCAGTGCGCGTCGAGCGCCCGGACCTCCTCGTCGGACGGTCCGCCGGGAGCCGAACTGGGGGTGACGGACATGGCTGTGCTCTCCTCGGAGTCTGCCGGCTTCACCGACCGCCGCGGGCGGCCGGCATTCATCGTCGCCCCGCGGCCGGATCCTCCGCAGGGCCGAACAGGCCACATTCTGCGAGGGGGAACGGGCCGGTGGTCCCTGTCCGCCCCGGGCCTCACCCGAACGGCCCCGGCCCGCCACCCGCCACCGGGACATAAGGCCCGGAAGGGGACTGCCGGCCCAGCGTGGAGGTCCCGCTTCCGCCGCGGGCCGGCGACTCACTGGACGGAGATCGCCGGAGCAGGCGCGGTCCCGCAGGGAGAAGCGGTCCAGCGGCGTGATCAGGTCCTCGCGGGTGAACGGCGCGTAGGGCTTGGGGAAGTACTCGCGCGAGCCCTCGAAGAAGGGCGTGAACAGCTCGCCCTGCCGGGTGTACGCGGTGACCGGGTCGCTCTCGGCGCGTCTGCCGCGCAGACGCGGCAGGTGGTGGTCATCGCGGGCGACCACACCCCGCTGCTCGGGGACTCCCGCCGGCGCTGGGTGCGCCGGCTCCCGTACATC
>NZ_JBSFKQ010000032.1:0-55111 GCF_053598615.1 Kitasatospora sp. NPDC001095
CGGTGACCAGCCAGGGGGCGTCGCCGTCCAGGCCGCCGGAGTCGATCACCTGCGCGGTGTAGAGCCCGTGGATGCGCTGGGCGTTGCTGACCTCCTGGGCGAAGCGGCGGCGGAACTCGCCGTCCTCGGCGAACTCCGGGCGCACCACCTTGAGCGCCACCGGGCGCCCGCCCGGGGTGTACGACAGGTAGACCCGGCCCATGCCGCCGGCGCCCAGCCGGGCGAACAGCCGGTAGCCGCCGACCTCCCGCGGGTCGTCCGGGAGGAGCGGCTGGAAGACCGGTGGGAGCTTTCCGGCGTCCCGAGGCGTGTCGGCGGTCATGTGGTGGTCCCCCTGGGAGAGCGGTGAGGCGGTACGGCCGTGGCGGTCGGGCGCGTGGACGGGCACCGGGGCCGCCGGACGGCGAGGCATAACCTACCGACCCGTCAGGAGCTCGCGCACCGCGGTTCCGCTTTGGTTGCAGAGCTGGGACCAAAAGGTCAGCGCACACGGACCCCTGACGGGCGGACGGGAGCGCCCGACCGGCGCGCGGGAACGCCCGCGGCCCCGCCCTCCGGTGGGAGGACGGGGCCGCGGGCGTGGAGAGTGCGGGCTTCAGCGCGTCAGAGCGCGAAGACCTCCTCGACCAGGGCCTGCTGCTCGGCGGCGTGCCGCTTGGCCGAGCCGACCGCCGGGGACGAGGCCGCGGTGCGGGCGACGCGGCGCAGACGGGCGTCGCCGCCGCTGCGGCCGATGACGACCTGCAGGTGGTCGACCAGGTTCATCGCGATGAACGGCCAGGCACCCTGGTTGGCCGGCTCCTCCTGCGCCCAGACGAACTGGACGTCGTCGCCGTAGCGGGCCAGCTCCTCCTGGAGCTCGGCCACCGGCAGCGGGTAGAGCCGCTCGACCCGGACGATCGCGGTGTCGGTGACGCCGCGCTCGGTGCGGGCCGCCTCCAGGTCGTAGTAGAACTTGCCGGCGGTGATGACCACCTTGCGGACCTGCGCCGGGTCGACGGTGTTGTCGCCGATGACCGGGCGGAACGAGCCGGACAGGAACTCCTCGGTCGCACTCGCCGCGGCCTTCAGGCGCAGCATCGACTTCGGGGTGAAGACGACCAGCGGCTTGTGGTGCGGGTTGTGCGCCTGCCAGCGCAGCAGGTGGAAGTAGTTCGACGGCAGGGTCGGCATGGCGACCGTCATGTTGTTCTGCGCGCACAGCTGGAGGAAGCGCTCCGGGCGGGCGGACGAGTGGTCCGGGCCCTGGCCCTCGTAGCCGTGCGGCAGCAGCAGGGTGACGCCGGAGTGCTGGCCCCACTTCTGCTCGGCGGAGGCGATGTACTCGTCCACCACGGTCTGCGCGCCGTTGACGAAGTCGCCGAACTGCGCCTCCCACATGACCAGCGCGTTCGGGCGGGTCAGCGAGTAGCCGTACTCGAAGCCCATGGCCGCGTACTCCGACAGCAGGCTGTCGTAGACGGTGTAGCGGGCCTGGTCCTCGGTGAGGTACTGCAGCGGGGTGTAGTCCTCGCCGGTCTTGCGGTCGATCAGGACGGCGTGCCGCTGGCCGAAGGTGCCGCGGCGGCTGTCCTGGCCGGCCAGGCGGACCGGGTGGCCCTCCATCAGCAGCGAGCCGATGGCGAGGGTCTCGCCCATCGCCCAGTCGATGGTGTTGTCCTCGACCGAGGCGGCGCGGCGCTGCAGCTGCGGCATCAGGCGCGGGTGGACGGTCAGCCAGTCCGGCAGGTTGACCTGCGAGGCGGCGATCCGCTTGACCATCTCCTGGGAGATGCCGGTCTGGATGGAGACCGGGAAGTCGGCGACCGGCTTGCCGGCGGTAGCGGCGGCCGGCGCCTGGGCCGCGTCGCGGACCTCGGCGAAGACCTTCTCCAGCTGGCCCTGGAAGTCCTGGAGCGCCTGCTCCGCCTCTTCCATGGTGATGTCGCCGCGACCGATCAGGCCCTCGGTGTACAGCTTGCGCACCGAGCGCTTCTTGTCGATCAGGTCGTACATCAGCGGCTGGGTGAACGACGGGTTGTCGGCCTCGTTGTGACCGCGGCGGCGGTAGCAGATGAGGTCGATCACGACGTCCTTGTGGAACGCCTGGCGGAACTCGAAGGCGAGCCGCGCGACGCGGACCACGGCCTCCGGGTCGTCGCCGTTCACGTGGAAGATCGGGGCCTCGATCATGCGCGCCACGTCGGTGGAGTACATCGAGGAGCGGCTGCTGGCGGGGGCGGCGGTGAAGCCGACCTGGTTGTTGACCACCATGTGCACGGTGCCGCCGGTGCGGTAGCCGCGCAGCTGCGACATGTTCAGGGTCTCCGCGACGACGCCCTGGCCGGCGAAGGCCGCGTCACCGTGGATCTGGATCGGCAGCACCGGGAAGGTGGTGCCGCCCTGGTCCAGGATGTCCTGCTTGGCGCGGGCGATGCCCTCGAGGACCGGGTCCACGGCCTCCAGGTGGGAGGGGTTCGCGGCGAGCGAGACCTTGATGGTCTCGCCGTCCAGGCCGGTGAAGGTGCCCTCGGAGCCGAGGTGGTACTTGACGTCGCCGGAGCCGTGCATCGACTTCGGGTCGAGGTTGCCCTCGAACTCGCCGAAGATCTTGCCGTACGGCTTGCCGACGATGTTGGCCAGCACGTTCAGGCGGCCGCGGTGGGCCATGCCGATGACGACCTCGTCGAGGCGGTGCTCGGCGGCGGCGTCGATCGTGGCGTCCAGCAGCGGGATGAGCGACTCGCCGCCCTCCAGCGAGAAGCGCTTCTGCCCGACGTACTTGGTCTGCAGGAAGGTCTCGAAGGCCTCGGCCGAGTTCAGGCGGCGGAGGATCCGCAGCTGCTCCTCGCGCTCCGGCTTGGTGTACGGCTTCTCCAGGCGCTCCTGCAGCCACTGGCGCTGCTTCGGGTCCTGGATGTGCATGTACTCGACGCCGACGGTGCGGCAGTACGTGTTGCGCAGCAGGCCGAGGATGTCGCGGAGCTTCATCATCTTCTGGCCGCCGAAGCCGCCGACCGCGAACTCGCGCTCCAAGTCCCACAGGGTGAGGCCGTGGGTGGTGACGTCCAGGTCGGGGTGCTTGCGCTGCTTGTACTCCAGCGGGTCGGTGTCGGCCATCAGGTGGCCGCGGACCCGGTAGGAGTGGATCAGCTCCATGACGCGGGCGGTCTTGTTGACCTCGTCGTCATGGGTGGTGGCGACGTCGGTGGCCCAGCGGACCGGCTCGTACGGGATCCGCAGCGACTCGAAGATCTCGTCGTAGAAGCCGTTCTCGCCGAGCAGCAGGCGGTGGATCTCGCGCAGGAACTCGCCCGACGCCGCGCCCTGGATGACGCGGTGGTCGTAGGTCGAGGTCAGCGTCATGATCTTGGAGACGCCCAGGCGGGCCAGGGTCTCCGGGGCGGAGCCCTGGAACTCGGCCGGGTACTCCATGGCGCCGACGCCGACGATGGTGCCCTGGTTCTGCATCAGGCGCGGCACGGAGTGCACGGTGCCGATGCCGCCGGGGTTGGTCAGCGAGACCGTGACGCCGGTGAAGTCGTCCATGGTCAGCTTGTTGGCGCGGGCCCGGCGGACGATGTCCTCGTAGGCCTGCCAGAAGCCGAAGAAGTCGAGCGTCTCGGCCTTCTTGATGGCCGCGACGACCAGCTGGCGGTCGCCGTTCGGCTTGACCAGGTCGATGGCCAGGCCGAGGTTGACGTGCTCCGGCTTGACCAGGAAGGCCTTGCCGTCCTCCACCTTGTAGCTGTGGTTCATGCCCGGGGCGGCCTTGATGGCCTGGACCAGGGCGTAACCGATCAGGTGGGTGAAGGAGACCTTGCCGCCGCGGGCGCGCTGCAGGTGGTTGTTGATGACGATGCGGTTGTCGATCAACAGCTTCGCCGGGACGGCGCGGACCGAGGTCGCGGTCGGCACCTCCAGCGAGGCGTCCATGTTGGTGGCGACGGCCTTCGCCGGGCCGCGCAGCTGGATCAGCTCGGGGCCGGTGGCGGCGGCGGGCGCGGCCGGCGCCGGGGCGGCGGCCTTGGGGGCCGGGGGCGCGGCGGGCGCGGCGGCGAGCGGAGCCGGGGCGGCCGGAGCAGCCGGGGCGGCGGGCGCGGCCGGAGCAGCAGCAGCGGCGGGCGCGGGGGCAGCGGCAGGGGTCGGCGCGGAGCCGGCCTGGGTCGCGGCCTGGGTCACTGGGGTCACCTCGGTACCGGGCTTGTAGTCGGCGAAAAAGTCCCACCAGGCTCGGTCGACCGAGTTCGGGTCCTGGAGGTACTGCTGGTAGATCTCGTCGACGAGCCACTCATTGGGGCCGAAGCCAGTGGAACTTGCCGAGCTGTTGGGGGTTTCAGGGGACTGTGGCGACACGGCGGCAACCGCCCTCTTCCGCTTCCTTTTGGGATGTTTGGACAGCGGGGATTAAGGCTACGCCCCTGACCAGTGATCGCGCAGTCCCCGAGGCCCAGGCGTCGCCCAGATCACAGTGTTGACCTGCACTTTGGCTGAAAAAGTGCGTTAGGAAGCCGCATCTGAGGGGAAGCGGTCGGCGCCGAACAGGGCCCATACCCGGACCAAACCGGACAAAAACTCGGTCGAATCCTTTAACGATCTTCGCATGCGTCTGTGTCGGATCTGTGACAAATGTCCCGACCGTCACCCTGGCGCTGCCCGGGCAGCCGGACCTCGATCCGGCAGCCGCGCGGGGACTCGGCCACCGCGATCCGCCCGCCGTGCAGGTCCACCGCCCAGCGGGCGATGGCCAGGCCCAGCCCGGTGCCGCCGTCCGCGCCCGGCCCGGCGGCGGTGGCGGTGCCGCTGCGGCCGAACCGCTCGAAGACCCGGGTGCGGTCGGCCGGCGGGATGCCGGGGCCCTCGTCCTCGACCTCCAGCAGCAGGCCGCCCGGCCCGCCCTCCGGTCTCGCCCGCACCGTCACGGTGCCGCCGGGCGGGGAGTGCTTGCAGGCGTTGTCGACCAGGTTGGCGACCACCTGGTGCAGCCGTTCGGGGTCCGCCACGCCGGTCAGGCCGGTCGGGCTGACCTCCAGGGCCAGCCGGACGTCCCCGCGCCGGGAGAAGGCGCCGCCGGCCGTCGCGCCGTCCACGGTGACCCCGCGCAGCACGCCGTCCAGGAACTCGCGCACCTCGAAGGGGCGGGCGTCCAGGTCGACCACGCCGTCGTCGATCTTCGAGAGGTCGAGCAGGTGGGTGACCAGCCGGCCGAGCCGCTCGGTCTGCTCCAGCGCCGCCTCCAGGGTGGCCGGATTGGGCTGGACGACGCCGTCCACCACGTTCTCCAGGACGGCGCGCAGCGCGGCGATCGGCGTGCGCAGCTCGTGCGAGACGTTGGCGACCAGCTCGCGGCGGTGCCGGTCGGCGGCCTGGAGGTCGGCGGCCATGGCGTTGAAGGCGGCCGCCAGCTCGCCGATCTCGTCGCGTGAGCTCGCCTCGACCCGGCGGCTGTAGTCGCCGGAGGCCATCGCGCGGGCGGCGGCCGTCATCTCGCGCAGGGGGGCGGTCAGCCCGTGCGCGAGGAACTGCATGAAGAGCAGCGAGGCGATCATGGAGAAGACCACGATGATCCGGATCTGGGTCTCGGACCGGATCGCCACGACCACCATCCCGGTGGCCAGGAACACGGAGACGATCACGAGCAGGGCGAGTTTGCCCTTGATCGAGCGGACCGGGTCGAGCGGCCGGATGTCGGCCCAGACCCGGCGGGCGGCGCGGGCGGCCAGGTTCTGCTGCCGCGTGCCGTCGGATTCCCCGTTGCGTTGCTGTGGAAAGGTCATTGTCCCCTGTGGTCCCGCGTTGTCCCCGCGTGGTGGCACGGCGTCGTCCGGACACGGGCCCCCCGGTGGCCCGTCGCCCGTGAGGCGAACGCTAGGAGAGCGGGGCCTCCAGCGCGTAGCCGACGCCGTGGACGGTGCGGATCCAGCTGGCGCCGATCTTCCGGCGCAGCGCCTTGACGTGGCTGTCGACGGTGCGGGTGCCGGAGGCGTCGGTCCAGTCCCAGACCTCGGCCAGCAGCTGCTCGCGGGTGAGCACGGCGCGCGGCTGGGCGGCCAGGCAGGCGAGCAGGTCGAACTCGGTCGGCGTCAGGTGGACGTCGCCCGAGGCCAGCCGGACCCGGCGCTGCACGTGGTCGATCTCCAGCTCGCCGAACCGCAGGCTGCCCAGGGCGGGCGTGCGGGCGGCCTGCTGGGCGCGCTCCACGCGGCGCAGCAGGACGTTGACGCGGGCGGCCAGTTCGCGCATCGAGAACGGCTTGGTCATGTAGTCGTCCGCGCCCACGCCGAGGCCGACCAGCAGGTCCGTCTCGTCGTCGCGGGCGGTCAGCATCAGGACGGGCACCGGGCGCTGGGCCTGGATCCGGCGGCACACCTCCAGCCCGTCGAAGCCGGGCAGCATGATGTCGAGGACGACCAGGTCCGGCTGCCAGGTGTGGAAGCCGTCGACCGCGCCGGGGCCGTCGTGGGCCACGGCGACCTTGAAGCCCTCGGCGCCCAGCCGGGCGGCGATCGACTCGGCGATCGTGGGCTCGTCCTCCACCACCAGTACTCTGCGCTGGCTGCTCACAGTGCCACCGGTGTGCTGGTTGTCCTGCTGGATTTCTGTCACGGTCACGCCACCGCCCCCAGGGCTGCGGGCCGGCCACCCGTGGGGATGGCGGGGCTCCGCTCGTAGTCTTGTTCCGTCGTGGACTGTGCCGGGTCCGCCGTCCCGCCGCGCGATCGGGAGACGGGGACGGATGGTCGGCCGCCCACTTCTCCCGCGCACTTCGCAGCGTACGGACAGCGGATGCTTCCCGGCAGGTGGACCGGACGTTTCCGGCCCGTGGGCCGGCTCTCGGGCCGCCCTCGGACCCACTGCACGAGTGGGCACGGGCCGATACCTTACCCGGCGAATTTTCTCTGCGTAACGGTACGTATGCAGTCCAGTTGACGCCGAGGCGCCGGTCAGAGGCCCTGCGCCTCCATCGAGGGGGAGAAGGTCTGGACCAATATCGGGAATCCGGCGGTCCGCCGCGGCGACGGTCTTCACGGGCTTTTCCCAGGTGTCTCCCAGAACCTCGACGTACCGTGGCCACGACAAGGCCCGACCGGGCGGAATCCGCGGCGCGCGCCGGTACGTTGGGCACCTGACGAGGAGTCGGTGGCTGCGGCGTGGAGCGGAGGCGGCATGGCGGGACTCGGGCGGGGCGCCGAGGGGTTCGGGGCCGCGCGGGCGCCGTACGGAATGCTCCGCCTGGGGCTGCGCGCCGGCGTCGTGGAATGGCTGATGGAACGGGTGCCGACACCCCGGAGAACGCCCTTCACCATCGGATACCTCGCCGTCGTGGGAGCCACCACGACCTTCGCCGGGCTCGCCGATCCTGAACTCGTCCAGCGTCTGCAGGAAGCCTCCAGTTCGGACGGGCACAACCTGCTCCAGCACCCTTTGCGCGCTCTTGTGCTGAGCGGATTCTGGGTGGCCGGCGAGGTGTGGATGCCGTACCTGTGGGGATTCGCCCTCACCCTCGCGCCGCTGGAGCGCAGGGTCGGTCCGGCCCGGGCGGCGGCGGTGTTCGCGGCCGGGCACGTCGCCGCGACGCTGCTCTCCCAGGGCGTGGTGATCACCGCGGTGGAGACCGGGCGGATGGCGCCCGAGGCGATGGACCACCTGGACATCGGGGTCAGCTACGGCGTGCTCGCCTGCCTGGGCGCGGTGGCAGGGCTGCTCTCCTGGCGCGGGCGGCTGCTGGCGCTGGGCGGTGCCGGGCTGATGATCGCCGAGCAGATCGCCTCCGACCGGGACGTGGTCACCGGGGTGGGGCACCCGGCCGCGGTGCTGACCGGGGTCGCGCTGTGGCGCTGGCTGCGCCGGGTCGAGCGGCGCCCGTCCAGGCCGCGTCCGGTCGCCGCGACGGCCTCCGGCGGTGCGCCGGCCCGGGTGCGGGCAGTGCGTTGACGCCGTCGCCCGGTCGGGGTTCACCCGGGGTCGGGCGCTCGGCTGTCAGGGCTTCCCCAGGAGCCCTCGGCCTCCTTTTGACGCGGTCACGGGAAGGGCCTTCCGCACCGAATCCCGTTCGCTCGCGGCGAACAGGCCGTCGGGAACATCCGGCGACCGCCAGGCCTTAGTCAGGTCGACTCAAGTTCGCTGACTGGGGAGAGATCATGGCATCGACGTCCACACCGCTCACCCTGCCCGTGCTGCCGCTCGACGACGAGGTCGTCCTGCCGGGCATGGTGGTCCCGCTGGACCTGAAGGACACCGAGGTGCGCGCCGCGGTCGAGGCCGCCCGGGCCGCCGCCACCGGCAAGCCGCAGGTCCTGCTGGTCCCGCGGGTGGACGGCTCGTACGCGGCGGTCGGCACGCTGGCCACCGTGGAGCAGGTCGGCCGGCTGGCCGACGGCCCCAACACGTTGTTGCAGTCGGCCGCGCTGGTGCGCGCCGTGCGCCGGCTCCGGATCGGGGTCGGCACCACGGGCCCCGGCGCCGCCCTCTGGGTGGAGACCACGCCGTTCCGGGAGTCCTCGGTGGGCACCCCGGTGGCCGGCCGGACCGCCGAGCTGGTCAGGGAGTACAAGGCGCTGTCCACCCAGTGGCTGCGCAAGCGCGGCGCCTGGCAGATCGTCGACCGGGTCGACCGGATCGAGGGCGTCGGCGAGCTCGCCGACAACATCGGCTACGCGCCCTTCGCCACCGCCGAGCAGAAGCTCAAGGTGCTGCTGGAGGCCGACCAGGTCGCCCGTCTGGAGTACGCGCTCACCCTGCTGCGCGACCACCTCGCCGAGGAGGAGGTCAACGACACCATCCGCAAGGACGTCGAGGAGGGCGTGGCCAAGCAGCAGAAGGAGTTCCTGCTCCGCCGCCAGCTGGAGGCCGTCCGCAAGGAACTGGCCGAGCTGAACGGCGAGGCCGCCGACGAGGAGGGCGACTACCGCGCCCGGGTCGAGGCCGCCGACCTCCCCGAGAAGGTCCGCGAGGCCGCGCTCAAGGAGGTCGACAAGCTGGAGCGCGCCTCCGACCAGTCACCCGAGGGCTCCTGGATCCGCACCTGGCTGGACACCGTCCTGGAGCTGCCCTGGAACGAGCGCACCGAGGACGCGTACGACATCGCCGGCGCCCGCGCGGTGCTGGACGCCGACCACGCCGGCCTGGCCGACGTGAAGGACCGGATCGTCGAGTACCTGGCCGTCCGCAAGCGCCGGGCCGACCAGGGGCTCGGGCCGGTCGGCGGCATCAAGGACGTTCGGGGCGAAGCCGTTCCCAAGAAGGGCGGCGGTGGGCGGCGGGCGGGAGGAGGCGCGGTGCTGGCCCTGGTCGGCCCGCCCGGCGTCGGCAAGACCTCGCTCGGCGAGTCGGTGGCCCGCGCCATGGGCCGCTCCTTCGTCCGGGTCGCGCTCGGCGGCGTCCGGGACGAGGCGGAGATCCGTGGCCACCGGCGCACCTACGTCGGCGCGCAGGCCGGCCGACTGGTGCGGGCGATCAAGGAGGCCGGCTCGATGAACCCGGTCGTCCTGCTGGACGAGATCGACAAGGTCGGCTCCGACCACCGGGGAGACCCGGCGGCCGCCCTGCTGGAGGTGCTGGACCCGGCACAGAACCACACCTTCAGGGACCACTACCTGGAGGTCGAGCTCGACCTCTCCGACGTCGTCTTCCTCGCCACCGCCAACGTGCTGGAGGCCATCCCCGAGCCGCTGCTCGACCGGATGGAGCTGGTCCGGCTGGACGGCTACACCGAGGACGAGAAGATCGTCATCGCCCGGGACCACCTGCTCCCGCGCCAGCTGGAGCGGGCCGGTCTGAACGGCGAGCAGGTCACCGTGGACGAGTCGGCGCTGCGCGGGCTCGCCGGGGAGTACACCAGGGAGGCAGGCGTCCGGAACCTGGAGCGCTCGATCGCCCGGGTGCTGCGCAAGATCGCCGCGCAGGCCGAGCTGGGCGAGCGCGAGCTGCCCGCCTCCGTCGGCGCGCAGGACCTGCGCGCCCTGATCGGCCGGCCGCACCACGTGCCGGAGTCCGCCCAGGAGCCGGCCGAGCGCCGCACCGCCGTCCCCGGCGTGGCCACCGGCCTCGCGGTGACGGGCGCCGGCGGCGACGTCCTCTACATCGAGGCCTCGCTGGCCGACGCCGAGACCGGCGGCACCGGGCTGACCCTCACCGGGCAGCTGGGCGACGTGATGAAGGAGTCCGCGCACATCGCGCTTTCCTACCTGCGCTCGCGAGGCGCCGAGCTGGAGCTGCCGGTCACCTCGCTGCGCGACCGCGGCGTGCACCTGCACATCCCGGCCGGGGCCATTCCCAAGGACGGGCCGAGCGCCGGCATCACCATGACCACGGCGCTGGCCTCGCTGCTCTCCGGCCGCAAGGTGCGCACCGACGTGGCGATGACCGGCGAGGTGTCGCTGACCGGGCGGGTGCTGCCGATCGGCGGGCTGAAGCAGAAGCTGCTGGCCGCCGACCGGGCCGGGATCACCACGGTGATCATCCCCAGGCGCAACGAGGCCGACCTGGACGACGTCCCGGCCGAGGTGCTGGAGCGGCTCGCCGTCCACCCGGTGGCGGACGTGCGGGAGGTGCTGGAGCTGGCGCTGGAGCCGGCCGGGGCCGCGGTGCTGGTGGCCGCCTGACCGGGAGCCCGGGCCGCCGCGGTGGCGGCCCGGGCATCCGGCGCGGGCCCGGGCGGACGGCGGCGATCTGACGGGCCGACGGCATCCCCGCGTGCGAGACTGCGGAGATGCCGTCACCCACGCAGCGCGCCCTGGCCCGGGTGCCCGACCGGCTGCGCCCCTTCGTGGTGCGGCACCGCCGGCTGGTGAAGTTCCTGCTGGTCGGGAGCGGCTGCTTCCTGCTCACCACGGTGATCAACCTGGAGCTCAAGCTCACCGTGCTGCAGCACAAGCCGGTGGTCGCGCTGACCGTCGCGACCGTGATCGGCACCGTCGTCTCGTACGTGCTGAACCGCCGCTGGGCCTTCCGGGCCGCCGGCAGCCGGCGCGAGGCGCTGATGTTCGTCCTGGTCAGCGCGGTGGCGATCGTCGTCAACGACGTACCGCTGGCGATCTCCCGGTACCTCCTGGACCTGCGCGAGCCGTACGTCGACCCGGTCGGGCAGGAGGCCGCGGACTTCCTCAGCGGAATCGTCGTCGGCACCTTCGTGGCGATGGTGTTCCGCTACTGGGCGATGCGGCGGTGGGTCTTCGCCCCGTCCGCCCGGACGACCCCGGGCCGGCCCGTCCCGGCACCGACGACGGCGCCCCCGGAACCCGGTTACGCTGCACCCGAGATGCCACGGGACGTGCCGTAGAGGGGCGAGGTGAGCCTTGTGCAGGAGCCGGACCCCGTTCGGACCGGGCCCGCCAGCCAGCAGGGGATGCGCCGGGCCAACCTGGCCCTGGTGCTCGGCACGATCGCGAGCGGACCGCGCTCGCGCGCCGAGGTGGCCGCCGGGACGGGGCTGACCAGGGCCGCCGTCTCCTCCCTCGCCGAACAGCTGATCGCCGCCGGCCTGGTGGTCGAGGAGGGCCCCGCCGCGCCCAGCGGCAAGGTCGGCCGCCCCGGCACCGCGCTCGGCCTCAACCCGGCCGGGCCCGGCGGCCTCGGGGCCGAGATCGGGGTGCGGCACCTGGGCGCCTGCGTGGTCGACCTGCGCGGGGAGGTCCGCGCCTGGCGGCGCCGGGAGGTCTCCAACCACGGCCGCGAGCCCGCCGCCGTGATGGCCGAGCTCGCCCACCTGCTGCACGAGGCCGTCGCCGCGTCGGGGCTGCGCCCGGCCGGACTCACCCTGGCCGTGCCCGGGCTGGTCGGCGGCTCCGGCGGGGTGCTCCGGCGGGCCGCCAACCTCGGCTGGCGGGACGTCCCGCTGGCCGCCGCGCTGCGCCCGGCGCTGCGGGGGGCCGGGCCGGGCCCGGTCGGTGACGGCCTGGCCGAGCTGCCGATCGAGGCGGACAACGAGGCCAACCTCGGCGGACTGGCCGAGCGCTGGCTGGGCGAGGGCCCGGAGGACTTCCTGTACGTCTCCGCCGAGGCCGGGGTCGGTGCGGCGATCGTGGTCGGCGGCCGGCTGCTGCGCGGGGCCGGCGGCTACGCCGGCGAGTTCGGCCACGTTCCGGTCCACCCGGACGGACCCCCCTGTGCCTGCGGGGCGCGCGGCTGCCTGGAGCAGTACGCGGGCGAGGCGGCGGTGCTGCGGGCCGCCGGCCTGACCGGAGCCCGGGGCGACTGGGTGACGCTGCTCGCCGACCGCGCCGGGGCCGGGGACACGGCCGCCCTCGCGGCGCTGGCCGGGGCCGGTGCGGCGCTCGGCACCGCGGCCGCCGGCGCGGTCAACCTGCTGGATCCGGCCGAGGTGGTGCTGGGCGGCGGCTACGCCCGGCTGGCGCCCTGGCTGCTGCCCGCGATGCGGGCCGAACTGACCGCCCGGGTGGCGGTGCGGCCCTGGTCCGGGGACCGGCTGACGGTCTCCCGGCTGGGCCGGCGGGGCCCGCTGCTGGGCGCGGCGGCGCGGGTCGTCCGGGCCGTCCTGGCCGACCCGGGAACGCTCGGGGCGGGCACGGGGGCCTGAACCGCAAGGGCCGGGAACGCGGGGCCCGGAAGACGGGGGCGGAACGCGTGCGAGCCCCCGGCTGTGGCGGCCGGGGGCTCGGTGACGATCAGTGGCGGGCGGCTCAGGCCTTGGCCGCGGCCTCGGTCCCGCTCTCGGTCCCGGTCTCCTCGGAGACCAGCTCGCGGCCGCCGGAGCGCGGGCCGCGCAGCACGGCCAGCAGGGCGACGCCGATGCCGATCAGCGCCCAGACCACCATGACCAGGATCGGCATCCCCAGGTTGGTGGAGTCGAAGTAGGCGATCGACTTGGTGGCGGTGGTGCCCGCGCCGTTCGGGAGCCAGGAGCCGATCGCCCGCCAGAACGGCGGCGTCATCGGAGCCGGGTAGACCCCGCCCGCGCTGGGGTTGCCGAGCACCACGAAGATCAGCACCGCGACGCCGATGCCGAGGATGTCGAACAGGCACTGCAGGGCCATGGTGAACGCGCCGACCGTGAACACCACCAGGGCGCCGATGGCGCTGAGGGCGAGGACCGAGCCGGGCAGGGCGTCCAGCACCGGCCCGGCGATCATCGTGCCGAGGGCGCCGGCCCCGATCGAGTACACCGCGAGGACGCCGAGTCGGATCAGCAGGCGGTGGACGTTGGCCGGCTTGGAGCCCGCGCTGATGCCGAGGATCGAGGCGACCAGGTAGCCGCCGACGCACCAGCCGATCACCAGGTAGAAGGAGGAGAGGCCGTTGTTGTCGCCCTTGGCGAGCGGCACCACGTCCTGGACCTTGACCGTACGGCCCTGGCTCTGGTCGATCGCGGTGGTGATGCTCTCGGCGGCCTTGGCGGCGGCGGTGCCGCGGGCGTTGGCCACCAGCAGGGTGTCCTGGGTGGAGGTCGGGTCCACGACCAGCGCGGCGTAGAGCTTCTGGTCCTTGATCTGCTGGATCGCCGTCTCGGCGTCCGGCGCGGTGACGGCCCGGACGGCGTCGTTCGGCACCGACTCCAGGGCGCCGACCAGCTTCGGGGTGACCTGCGGCGGGGCGACCACCGCGATGGAGAGGTTCTGCGGGGTCGGCTTGTGCAGCGCCCCGATGTAGGAGGTGATGAAGCCGAGCTGGAGCAGCAGCACGCCGATCACGAGCAGTGCCGCGCGCGGGGTGACCGCACTCTTCAGTTCGGCGACGAAACCCTGCCCCGGGGCTGCCATCCACATCTCCTTGCGTAACGGGGGAAAACGGTCCTTCCAGAACCGATACTTCATACCATGAAGTAGTTGGCTTGTCGCACCGGCCGCGCCGGACCGTGGCCGGTGCCACTGCGCGATACTGGCGCGGTGAGCGACGAGGAAGCCCTGGTGGCGGTGGAGCGCGAGGTCGCGCTGATGTTCCGGCGGGGCCGGGCCAGAGTGGCGGAACTCTCACGGCGGGTGCACCCCGGACTGGAGGGGATGGCGTACAGCCTGCTCGGCTACATCGAGCAGGCCGGGCCGGTGCGGGTGACCGACGTCGGCGTGCACTTCTCGATCGGCAAGGCGACGGTGAGCCGGCAGATCCGGACGCTGGAGGAGCTGGGCCTGGTGGCCCGGGAGACGGACCCGCTGGACCGCCGGTCCGCGCTGGTCTCGCTCACCGGGGACGGGCGGCGGCGCTACCTGGCCGCGCACGACGCCCGGATGCGGCGGGTGCGCGAGGTGATGGGCGGCTGGTCGCCGGAGGACGTGAGCCGCTTCGCGGGGCTGCTGCACCGCTTCAACGACGTGCTGGAGGAGCCGACGGCCGAGTGACCGGGCGGTCGTCGGCGGCGTGAGCGGGGTCCGCGCCCGCGGGCTTTACTTCCCCTTGAAGAAAGTTGCCTAACTCAACCATCTCGTCTTATGGTTGCTTACGGCAACGAAATTTCATGATCCGCGTATCCCGCGCGCCTCGCCGAAGGATCCAGATGACCGTGACCACCGAGGCCGCGAGCGGAACCGCCGCCGCGGCCGACAGTCAACAGATGACGCACCGGCAGGTGATGGAGGCCCTCTCCGGCCTGCTGCTCGGCCTCTTCGTGGCCGTGCTCTCCTCGACCGTCGTCTCCAACGCCCTGCCGCACATCCTGGCCGACCTGCACGGCGGCCAGTCCGCCTACACCTGGGTGATCACCGCGGCCCTGCTCAGCCTCACCGCCTCCACTCCGATCTGGGGCAAGCTCTCCGACCTCGTCAGCAAGAAGCTGCTGCTGCAGATCGCGCTGCTGATCTACGTCGGCACCTCGGCGCTGGCCGGCCTCTCGCAGAACACCGGCGAACTGATCGCCTGCCGCGCGCTCCAGGGCATCGGCGCCGGCGGTGTCGTGGCGCTCGGCCAGATCTGCCTGGCCGCGATGGTCCCGGCGCGCGAGCGCGGCCGCTACAGCGGCTACTTCGGCGCGGTCTTCGCGCTCGCCACCATCGGCGGGCCGCTGATCGGCGGCGTCATCGTGGACACCTCCTGGCTGGGCTGGCGCTGGTGCTTCTACGTCGGCATCCCGTTCGCGCTGGTCGCGATCCTGGTGGTGCAGCGCACCCTCAAGCTGCCGGTGGTCAAGCGCCAGGCGAAGATCGACTACCTGGGCGCGCTGGTCATCACCGCCTCGGTCAGCCTGCTGATGATCTGGATCACCCTGGCCGGCAAGAACTACGCCTGGCTGTCCTGGCAGACCGCGGCCATGGTCGGCGGCGGCGTCCTGCTGGGCGCCCTGGCCATCGTGATCGAGCGCCGCGCCGCCGAGCCGATCATCCCGCCGAGCCTCTTCAGGTACCGGACCGTCACCCTGGCCGCGGTCGCCAGCGTGCTGGTCGGCGTCGGGATGTACGGCGCGACCACCTTCCTCAGCCAGTACTTCCAGCTGGCCCGCGCCAAGTCCCCGACCATGGCAGGCCTGATGACCCTGCCGATGATCCTCGGCCTGGCGGTCTCCTCGGCGGTGGCCGGCCGACTGATCACCAAGTACGGCAAGTGGAAGGCCTACCTGGTCTCCGGCACCGCGCTGCTCGCCCTCGGCTTCGGCCTGCTCGGCACCGCCCGGGCCGACACCGACTACGTGCTGCTCTCCGTCTACATGGCGATCACCGGCGTCGGCCTCGGCCTGACCAGCCAGAACCTTGTGCTCGCGGTGCAGAACACGGTGCCCCGGCACGAGCTCGGCGCGGCCAGCTCCGTGGTCACCTTCTTCCGCACCATGGGCGGCGCGATGGGCGTCTCCGCGCTCGGCGCGCTGATGTCCGACAAGGTCGGCCACTACCTGGCCGAGAACCTGGCCGCGGCGCACGTCCCGGCGTCGCCCGCGGCCTCCGGCGGCGGCATCCCGGACCTGGCCAAGCTGCCGGCCCCGATCGTGCCGCTGGTGACGGACGCGTTCGGCCACGGCGTCGGCACCGTCTTCCTGTGGGCCGCCCCGTTCGCGGCGCTGGCCTTCGTCACCGTGCTGTTCATCCGGGAGACCGCGCTGAAGACCACCACCCAGGAGGGCTGACCGGCCGGCGGGACCGACCGGCCGTCGGGATACGCGAACGGGCCGGGGAGTGTGGAGACACTCCCCGGCCCGTTCTGCCGCGTCCGGCTGTGCGGTCAGTGGCCGGCGATCAGCGACAGCCCGTAGAGGACGGCCCCGCCGCAGAGCGCGAAGCAGACGTACGCGCCGGTCAGGGCGAGCTTGCCGCCGCCCGCTGCCCCCGCGGCGCCCTCGCACTCACGGGCGGCGCTCACCGCGGCCTCGCGGCGGGACAGCGCCAGGATGCCGAGCGCGAAGACGGTGACCACGGCGACGGTGATGCCGAAGCTGACCCCGGCGGTCTGGGCCAGGGCGTTCCACTTGATGTGCATGTGAGTGCTCCCTGCGCTCAGGCCGCGACGGTGGTCGAGGCGGGGGTGGGGACGTTCGCGGTACCGGCCGGTGCGACCTCGACCGGGGTGACGTCGACGTCGTTGACGTTGTCCGCGCCGACCGGCTGGCGGCGGGAGATCAGCCACATCGCGCCGGCGCCGGCCACCAGCACGGCGCCGACCAGGGCGACGCCCCAGCTGCCCTGCTCGGCCAGCAGGGCCGCGCCACCGGAGACCAGCGCGGCGGCCGGCAGGGTCAGGCCCCAGGTGTAGACCATGCGGCGGACCAGGCTCCAGCGCAGCTCGCCCTTCGGGCCGCCGAGGCCGGCGCCCATGATGCCGCCGGAGCAGACCTGGGTGGTGGAGAGGCCGAAGCCCATGTGCGAGGAGGTCAGGATGACGGTCGCGGCGGCCGACTCGGAGGCGAAGCCCTGCGGCGGGCGGATGTCCGCCAGGCCCTTGCCCATCGAGCGGATGATGCGCCAGCCGCCCATGTAGGTGCCGAGCGCGATCGCGGCGCCCGCGGAGACGATCACCCAGGTGGGGGGCAGCGCGCCGTGCGGCAGGGCGCCGACCGAGACCAGGGTCAGGGTGATGATGCCCATCGTCTTCTGGGCGTCGTTGGTGCCGTGCGCGAGCGAGATCAGGGAGGAGGAGAAGACCTGGCCGGTCTTGAAGCCCTTCTCGGTGGCCGCGGTGTTGCCCTTGCGGGTGATCAGGTACGCCATCTTGGTGGCGCCCCAGGAGGCCAGGCCGGCGACGAACGGCGAGGCGACGGCCGGGATGAGGATCTTGGTGATCACGGTGTCGAAGTTGACGCCGTTCATGCCGACCCCGACGATCGTGGCGCCGATCAGGCCGCCGTACAGGGCGTGCGAGGAGCTGGACGGCAGGCCGCGCAGCCAGGTCAGCAGGTTCCAGAGGATCGCGCCGGCCAGTGCGGCGAAGATGATCTCGGGGTGGACTCCGGCCTTCTCGTTGACGATGCCGCCGGAGATGGTGGTGGCGACCTTCACGGACAGGAACGCGCCCGCGAAGTTGAGCAGGGCCGCGATGGTGACCGCGACCTTCGGACGAAGGGCCCCGGTCGCGATCGCGGTGGCGGCCGCGTTGGCGGTGTCGTGGAACCCGTTGGTGAAGTCGAAGGCGAGCGCCGTGATGATCACAACGGCCACCAGGAACGAGATGTGTTCCATACCCAAACAATCGTCTTAGTTGTCGCACGGACGTTGATGACCTCGCGACCGTAGGTCTGCTTGGTAAACGGAAGGTGAACTGGACCGGGAATCAGGGTTCCGATGGTTGACTCGCGGTGACCATTGGCTTTCTTCGGAGTGACTTCGGTCGCGCTGAGCTGGACTTTAGCGAAGAACGCACCGGTTCGACCCGGTTTGCTGAGAGCTGTCTCACAGATCAATCGAGAATTAACCTCCCGGTCCGCCCGCGCCCTGTTTCCGACGAGTAACCCGTGGGAGGATCTGCGGGATCCGGATACCCGGGACAGGGGCAGTGCGCGGCGGGGAGGGCCAGGCCATGGGCGGGGCGGGACAGAGAGCGGAAACGGCAGGCGTACGGCCCTGGGTGCGGGCGGCGCTGCGCTGCGGAGCCGTCCTCGCGGCCGCGGCGCTCGCACTGCCGGTGGGCGCCCAGGCCGCCTGGGCCGCACCCGACCCGGGCACCGGCCAGGTGGCCGCCGACGCGGACCCGCTCGCCGCCGCCAAGGCCACCCTCGGCCCGCTGCTCGACCAGCTGCACGCGCTCTACCAGGGCGCCGAGGCCGCCACCGAGCAGTACAACGGCGCCGTCGCCAAGGTGGCGGAGCAGCAGACCTCGCTCACCGACCTCCAGGGCCGGCTGGAGCGCCAGCAGAAGCAGGTCGACGCCGGCACCGACATCGCCTCGCAGCTCGCCGCCGCGCAGTACCGCAACGGGGCCGCCTCGGCCTACGCCGAGCTGCTGCTCTCCAAGGACCCGTACGAGGCGGTCGTCATCGCCGAGCTGCTGGCCTCGGCCAGCCGCTCCCAGTCGGAGTTCCTGGACAAGCTGAAGAGCGACCGGGACGAGCTGGACGGGCTGAAGAAGCAGAACGAGGAGGCGCTGAAGACCTCCCAGGCGCTGGTCGCCCAGCAGGACGCGGCCAAGGCCAAGGCGGCCGCCGACCTCGCCTCGGTCGAGCAGCTGGTCTCCTCGCTGACCGGCGCCCAGCGGGCCGAGCTGGAGCAGCTGGAGAAGGCCAAGGCGGACGAGGCGCAGCTCGCGTTCCTCGCCTCCGGGGCGCTCGGCAAGGGGGAGCGCACGCCCTCGCTGCAGGGGCGCGGGGCCGTGGCCTTCGCGCTGGCGCAGCTGGGCAAGCCGTACCTGTGGGGCGGCACCGGCCCGGGCGCCTACGACTGCTCCGGCCTCACCTCGCAGGCCTGGCTGCACGCCGGCAAGCCGATCCCGCGCACCAGCCAGGAGCAGTGGGCGCAGCTGCCGCACGTGGCGCTCAACCAGCTGCGGCCCGGCGACCTGGTGATCTACTTCCAGGACGCCTCGCACGTCGGGATGTACATCGGCGGCGGGCTGATCGTGCAGGCGCCGCGGCCCGGGGCGTTCATCAAGATCTCGCCGATCGGCTCGATGCCGATCCTCGGGGCCGTCCGGCCCGACCCGTCCGGCACGGCGGACGACGCCGGCGGCGCGTGGAAGGTGCCGGACCTCCCGGCGGGCTGGGACTCCGTCACGCCGATCGCGCCGAGCCCGGCCAACCAGGTGCCGGCCCCGCCGGCCCCGGGCGGAGCGGTGACGCCGCCGGTCGTGCCGGGCACGCCGACCGGCCCGGCCACTCCGGGCGGGGCGGGTACGCCGACCGGCCCGGCCACGCCGACCGCGCCCTCGACCGGCACGCCGACCGAGCCGGGCACCCCGACGCCGACCCCGACCGGGACGCCTGGCACCCCGAGCGGGACCGGCACGCCCACCCCGACCGGGACGGGCACCCCGACGGAGGGCCCGAGCGGCACCGGCTCGGCGACCGCCTCGGCCCCGGGCAGCGCGACCGCCACGCTGCCGCTGGGCACCCCGACGCACTGACGGCCGCCAGGCCGGTACGAAGGCCGCCCCGCGTCACCGGACGCGGGGCGGCCTTCGCGTTCGTCCGGAGCCGGCGGACGCCTCAGGCGCCGCTGTCGGGGGCGAAGCGGATCACGACGGCCTTGGAGGTGGGGGTGTTGCTGACGTCGGCGGTGGAGTCGAGCGGCACCAGGACGTTGGTCTCGGGGTAGTAGGCCGCCGCGCCGCCGCGGGCGACGGGGTAGTGGACGACCCGGAAGTGCGGGGCGCGGCGCTCCACGCCGTCGCTCCACTCGCCGACCAGGTCGACGTACAGGCCGTCGGCGAGCCCGAGTTCGGCGGCGTCCGCGGGGTTGACCAGGACCACCCGGCGGCCGCCCTTGATGCCGCGGTAGCGGTCGTCGAGGCCGTAGATCGTGGTGTTGTACTGGTCGTGCGAGCGCAGGGTCTGGAGCAGCAGCCGGCCCGGCGGGACCTCGGGGGCGGTCAGCGGGTTGACGGAGAAGTTGGCCTTCCCGGTCGCGGTCGGGAAGGTGCGGGAGTCGCGGGGGCCGTGCGGCAGGGTGAAGCCGCCGGGGCGGCGGACCTTCTCGTTGTAGTCCTCGAAGCCGGGGACGACGCGGGCGATCCGCTCCCGCAGGGTGTCGTAGTCCTCGGCGAAGTCCTCCCACGGCACGGTGTCCTGCGGCCCGAGCACGCCGCGGGCGAGCCGGCAGACGATCGCGGTCTCGGAGAGCAGGCCGGGTGCGGGCGGGCGCAGGCCGCCGCGCGACGCGTGCACCTGGCCCATCGAGTCCTCGACGCTGACGAACTGGGCGCCGCGCGAGGTGACGTCCTTGTCGGTGCGGCCCAGGGTGGGCAGGATCAGGGCGCGGGCGCCGGTGACCACGTGCGAGCGGTTGAGCTTGGTGGAGACGTGGACGGTCAGCCGGCAGCGGCGCATCGCGGTCTCGGTGACCTCGGTGTCCGGGGTGGCCGCGACGAAGTTGCCGCCCATCGCGAAGAAGACCTTGACCTTGCCGTCGCGCATCGCGCGGATGGTGTCCACCGAGTCGAGGCCGTGCTCGCGCGGCGGCTCGAAGCCGAACTCCCCGCCCAGCGCGTCCAGGAAGGCGGTGGTGGGGCGCTCGAAGATGCCCATCGTCCGGTCGCCCTGGACGTTGCTGTGCCCGCGCACCGGGCAGACCCCGGCGCCGGGGCGGCCGACGTTGCCGCGCAGCAGCAGGAAGTTGACCACCTCGCGGATGGTCGGCACGGCGTGCTTGTGCTGGGTGAGGCCCATCGCCCAGCAGACGATGATCTTCTCTGACTTCAGGACCAGCCGGCCGAGCTCCTCGATCTGCTCCCAGGGCAGGCCGGTCGCGGCGAGCACCTCGGCGCGGTCGGTCGTCCGGGCCTGGGCCTCGAACTCCTCGAAGCCGTGGCAGTGTTCGGCGACGAACCCGCGGTCGACGCCGTCCTGTTCCAGGACGATCCGGTTCAGCGCGCGGAACAGCGCGAGGTCGCCGCCGAGGCGGATCTGCAGGAAGAGGTCGGTCAGTTTGGTGCCGTGGCCGACCAGGCCGCGCGCCTGCTGCGGGTTCTTGAACCGCTCCAGGCCCGCCTCCGGCAGCGGGTTGACGCTGACGATGGTGGCGCCGGCCCGCTTGGCGCGCTCCAGCGCGGAGAGCATCCGGGGGTGGTTGGTGCCCGGGTTCTGGCCCGCCACGATGATCAGGTCGGCCTGGTAGAGGTCCTTCAGGCTGACGCTGCCCTTGCCGACGCCGAGCGTCTCGGTGAGCGCCGAGCCGGAGGACTCGTGGCACATGTTGGAGCAGTCCGGCAGGTTGTTGGTGCCGAGCCGGCGGGCGAACAGCTGGTACGCGAACGCGGCCTCGTTGCTGGTCCGGCCGGAGGTGTAGAAGGCGGCGCCGTCCGGGGTGTCCAGGGCCTTCAGTTCCTCGGCCACCAGCGCGAAGGCCTCGTCCCAGGAGACCGGCCGGTAGTGGGTGGCGCCCTCGTCCAGCAGCATCGGCTGGGTGAGCCGGCCCTGCTGGCCGAGCCAGTAGCCGGAGCGCTCGGCCAGGTCGGCGACCGGGTGGGCGGCGAAGAACTCGGCGCGGACGCGGCGCTCGGTGGCCTCCTCGGCGACGGCCTTGGCGCCGTTCTCGCAGAACTCGGCGGTGTGGGTCCTGTCGGGCTCCGGCCAGGCGCAGCCGGGGCAGTCGAAGCCGTTCGGCTGGTTGACCTTGAGCAGGGTGGCCAGGGTGCGGCGGGCGCCCATCTGCTCGGCGGCCATCCGCAGGCTGTGGCCGACGGCGGGCAGCCCGGCGGCCGCGTGCTGGGGCGCGGACACCTCGGGGGCGTCCTGGGCCGGGTCGCTCTGCGGGGCCTGCTTGGCCATGGCCGCTCTCCTCGGGCTGCTGGTCCGGGCCGCCGCACCGTCGCGGGGCTCACCCGTGCATCCTTCCACCTGCTGCTCGAGAGGGGGAGGGCCGACTGCACGGCGGGGGAGGGCCGTCCCCGTCGCGGGGGGCGCGCCGTCGGTAGAGTCTGGGCGTCATGGCGGGAGGGGAGAGGGCGCGTGCGAGTCGGGGACGTCCTGGACGGCCGGTACGAGCTGGTGGAGAAGCTCGGGCAGGGCGGGTTCGGGGTGGTGTGGCGGGCGCGGGACACCCGGATGGGGCGGCCGGTGGCGGTCAAGGTCATCGGGCACCACGGCGGTGACCGGGCGAAGGCCGCGCTGCGGTTCGTCCGGGAGGCCGGCGCGGCCGGCAACCTCTCGCATCCGCACATCGTCACGGTGCACGACCTCGGGCAGTGCGAGCTCGGCGGCGAGGAGGTCACCTATCTGGTGATGGAGCTGCTCGCCGGCCGCACCCTCACCGAGGTGCTGCGGGCGGGGGTGCCCGGGCCGGCGCTCAGCCTGCGCTGGGGGCGGCAGATCAGCGGCGCTCTGGCGGCGGCGCACGACGCGGGCATGGTGCACCGGGACATCAAGCCGGACAACGTGATGATCACCGACGCCGGGCACCTGAAGGTGCTGGACTTCGGCATCGCCCAGCTGGACACCGGCGCGGGCGGGCTGACCACCACCGGGACGATCGTCGGCAGCCCGGCGTACATGGCACCCGAGCGCTGGACCGGCGGCCGGGTGGACGGGCGGGCCGACCTCTACGCGCTGGGCTGCGTCCTGGTCGAACTCTTCACCGGGGCGCGGCCGTTCGGCGGGGACTCGACGCCGGTGCTGATGTACCAGCACCTCAACGAGGTGCCGCCGCCGCTGGACCCGGCGCAGTTCGGGCTGCCGCCGCAGGTGGCCGGGCTGGTCGCGGAGCTGCTGGCGAAGGACCCGGCGGACCGGCCGGCCGACGCCCGTACGGTCGAGCGGCGGCTCGCCGAGCTGGCCGGGTGGCAGGGCGGCCACGCGGCGGCGCCGGCGCCACCGCCCGTGCCGACGGTGGTGGAGCGCCCGGCGCCGCCCGTGCCGCCACCGCCGAGCGCCCCGCCGGTCGTGCCCGCGGTGCCGCCCGCCGTGCCCGCGGTGCCGCCCGCCGTGCCCGTGCCGGTCGTGCCGCCGGTCGTCCCGTCGGTGCCGCCCCCGGTCTCCTCGGTGCTGCCGCCGCTGACCACGCCGCCGGTGACGGCCGCGCCGCCGGCCGAGTCGGTACGGGCCGCGCTGAGCGAGCGCCGCTCGGCCGCGTACCGGGCGGCGACCGCCGGCGAGTCGGCGATGCTGCTGCAGGCCGTCGCCCAGGACTGCGTGACCGCGCTCGGCCCGAGCGACCGGGACACCCTGTGCACCTGGCGGGACTTCGCCTGGTACCTCAGCCGCACCGGTGACCTGGACGGCGCGATCCGGCTGCTGACCGCTCTCGTGGCCGACATGCGCGCGGCCCTCGGCCCGATCGACCCGGACACCCTCGGCGCCCGCTACCACCTGGTCTGGTGCGTCGGCGAGAGCGGTGCGCCCGTCACCACGGTCCGGCTGATGAACGAGCTGCTGCCCGACCTGCACGCCGCCTGGGGCCCGTACGACTCGCGGGTCCTGAAGGCCCGGCACGACCTCGCGCTGCACCACGCCAACCGGGGTGACCTCCAGGGCGCGGTGATCCAGCTGCACGGGCTGCTGCCGGACCTCGCCCGGGTGCTGGGCGAGCACCACCCGAGCACCGTGCAGGCCTGGCAGGACCTGGCCGGCTACCAGCAGCAGCTGGCCCAGGCCGGCCGCAAGGGGCCGGGGCCGCGCCGCCGGACCCCGCGGATGAGCCCGATGGAGGCGCTGGTGCTGGTGCGGCGGCTGCGGGTGTGGGACTTCGCCACCGACGCGGAGGCCCGGGCCTGCATGGACGCCCTGGACCGGGGGATCGGCCTGAAGGGTGTCGCGGACGTGGTGTTCGAGGCCCCCGACCACGTCTCGGACGAGGACCTGGTGGAGGAGATCTTCGGCGCCTGAGTGCTCCTCGACGCCGGGGTGCCGACGCCGCAGCCCTCATGGCTCTCATGCCGCCAGGGCCCGGGCCGTCGGCAGGGCGGCCAGGGCGTGGAGCAGGGCGCGGGCGGCGGCGTCGTTCTGGCGGAAGGCCGGGGCGTCGGTGCGGGGGCGGGCGAAGGCGGCGGCCGCGCGCAGGCTGGTGTGCGGGCCGAGGGCGGTGCGGCGCGGGTGCGGGGCGCCGCCGAGGGCCGGGTCGAGCAGCCGGCTGTCGGCGGGGGCGATGGTGACCAGGCCAGAGCGGTGGGTGTGGTCCGGGTCGGTGACCACCTCCTCGACGACGCGTCCGGTGCGGTGCAGCTCGCCCAGCAGCGGGTCCAGGGTGCGGGCCAGCGCGTGCTTGGGCAGGTACGCCTCGACCAGCGCCGTCGCGGTGACGTGGTGGCCGGGCACGGTGGCGCCGGAGGCCCGCCAGGTGCCGCTCTCCTCGTCCCGCTCGATCCGGACGTCCGCGCCGAGGAAGCGCACCACCCCGGCCTCGGAGAGGGCGAGCAGCTGGCGCAGCCGGAAGCCGGGCGGGCCGGAGGCGAGGAAGCCGAAGTAGCCGAAGAACCACTCGTCCACCTCCTCGGCGATCGAGCGGGCGGTGAGCCGGCCGCTCGCCGTCACCCGGGGGAGCTGGCCGAACAGCGACAGCAGGGCGAGGAAGGCACCGAGGTCGGCGCTGTGGGCGGGGTCGGCGCGGCGGTCGGCGTCCGCGCCGATGTACCCGCGCAGGTACTCCTGGAGTTCCTCGTCGCTGCCGAGTTCGAGCCCGGCCAGCGGGTGGTCGAGCCGCTCGAAGTCGATCCGGTCGGCGGGGTCGGGGACGGCCTCGGCGACCAGGGCGGCGCGTTCGGGGGTGTACCAGCCGTGCCGGTCGTAGCGGGCGAGGAACTCCGGCCAGGGCAGGGTGGTGCGCTCGGGGTGGGCGTGGAACAGCTCGTGGTAGTGCCCGAAGGCGATCTCCTTGGCCATCAACGGCCAGAAGTCGCGCCGCAGTTCGAGCTGTCCGCCGGTGGCGAGCACGGTGTCCACGGCCGCCGCGTCGAAGTACCGGGGGAGCGGGGCGGGCGGCCCCTGGAGGCGGTAGCCGGTCTTGGAGTGGTACGGGACGCCGCGCCGGGAGCCGAGGTGCAGCACCGGCTCCCGGCCGGACGGCAGGTAGCGCAGCGCGGGCCCGGCCCCGGTGGGTTCGAAGCGGCCGCCGCGGCCCTCGGTGAGCAGGGCGACCAGGTCCACCGAGGCGAGGCCGAGACCGCGCAGCACCACCGGCTCGCCGGGGGCGAGGGCGGCCAACTCGGCGGTCACGTCGGCGGAGTAGGCGGGCGGGAGGTGGAAGCGGCCGTGCCGGGCGGCGAACTCGGCGTCGGCCGCGTAGCGCGGGTGGGGGGCGGAGTCGAGGTGGCCGAGGGTGAGCACCACGTGGTCGGCGGTGAGGGTCCGGTCGCCGAGGTGGACGGTCTGCGGGCCGTCGGTCGGGCCCTCGATCCGCCGGACGGTGTCGCGGTGGACGGTGACCGTGATGTGCGCCGGCAGGTCGGCGACGGCGCGGCGGAACACCCAGTCCAGGTAGGCGCTCTGGGCCCGCCGGGTGGGGAAGTCGGTGGGCGCGAGGGTGCGCAGCTCGGCCCGGACGGCCGGGTCGGCGACCTCCCGGTAGGGCGTGAACTCCCGCTGTCTGCGGGCCCATTCGGCGAGTGAGGGGCCGGGGCGAACCGGTCCTTCGAGGGTGGAGCGCTCGTCGGTGAACATGGTGACGTCCTCGGCCATCGAGTTCATCCGTAGCAGCGGGGACTGGTCGTGGCGCCAGATCCGGCCCGCGCCGGGCGGGTACGGGTCGACCAGGTGGATCGCCAACGGCCGGTCGGCGGGCAGCAGTTCGGCGGCGTTGGCGGCGATCCGCTCCAGCAGTCCGGTGCCGCGCGGGCCGGCGCCGACGATGACGAGCGACGACGTCATGCCCGCACCGCCCTGGCGAGGGCCGCGCGGGCCCGTTGCAGCGGGGTGGGTGGCAGGCCGTCGCGGGTCGCGCCCCGGGCGAAGCGCCGCTCCACGTAGTACTGGCCGACGGACAGCAGGGTGGTGACCACCAGGTACCAGAGGGTGGCGACCATCAGCATCGGGATGACCTGGTACGACTGGAGGTAGACCAGCTGTACCGAGTAGAGCAGGTCGGAGACGGCCAGCACGCTGACGATGCTGGTGCCCTTGAGCGCGCCGATCAGCATGTTCCCGGCGCTCGGCACGATCGCCCGCATCGCCTGCGGCACCACGATCCGGCGCAGCACCCGCCACCGGCCGAGTCCGAGCGCGGCCGCCGCCTCCAGCTGGCCGCGGTCCACGGAGAGGATGCCGCCGCGGATCACCTCGGCGGCGTACGCGGTCTCCAGCAGGGTGAGGCCGATGACGGCGGTCAGGGTGGGGCCCATCAGGTTGACGGTCCTGACCGTGACGAACTCGGGGCCGAACGGGAGGCCCAGGCCGAGGGTCGGGTAGAGCGCGCCGATGTTGAAGAAGAACAGCAGCTGCACCAGCGGCGGGGTGGAGCGGAACACCCAGACGTAGCCCCAGCTCAGCGTGCGCAGCACCGGGTTGGCGGACAGCCGCATGGTGGCGAGGAGGGTGCCGAGCACGAAGCCGAGGGCGAGGGTGGCGGCGGTCAGCCACAGGGTGAGGGCGAGCCCGTTGAGCACGGACCGGGCGGTGAACCAGTCGGCGACCACGCCCCACTGGAAGGCCTCGTTGCGGATCACCGAGTTGACCGCCATCGCGGCCAGCAGCAGGGCGACGCCGGCGGCGGCCCACTGGCCGGGCCTGCGCCGGGCGACGATCCGGGCCTCGGGGTCGGGCGGTGCGGCGGGGCGGTCGAGCGGGGAGGGGGCGGGCAGGACGTCCTGCGGGGTGGCCATGGCGGCGGCTCCTGGGCGGAGTGCGGGCGGGAAGGTACGGCGGTGGTCACGTACGCGGGCGCGGCCCGTGTCCCTCAACACGGCCGGCGCGTGGCACTGCACTCCGCGCCGATCGTACGCATGCGCGATCGACGGCTGTCAAGGGTGATCGGGGCGCCGGGAGGGCCGGTCCGGGGCGTGTCGGAGAAGTGACAGGAGATCGCAACAGTGCGGCAATGATGGACGGTTGACGGACCGATCGGCCGACTGCTCAACTTGAGGCCATGTACGTCGAGCAGCCCCTGGTCAGCCGCGACCACATCGACTTCGGTCGGGTGTGGTCCGCGGCGTGTCGCGGCTGACCTGGCAGCGGGCCGTCCGTCCGGCCTGAACTCCCGGTGGGGTGCCCTCCCTCGGCTCGCCCCGTCGTGGCCCGGATCCGTCGTCGGTGGCCGACGACGCGTCACGTCCTCGCTGTCGCAGACGACTTCGCACTGCGCTCCGGCTCTCCCGCACTCCGGCAGTCCCTCCCGTACGCCCTCGCGTCACCCGTCACCCGTCCGACGGTCGCCCCGCCGCGGCCGCCTCCGGTCAGTCCACCCGCAGCCCGCTTGCGGCCCGCCCGCAACCCGCCCGCGGCCCGACGGGCTTGCGCCCACCCGAAAGGTTCCGCCATGCCCGTCGAATTCCTCGGCATCGCCGCCACCGGCGACGGTTCGGAGACCACCGCCCGCACCACCGCCGCCTTCGACCGCGACTACACCCTGCGGCTGGCCCGGGCGCACGAGGACCACGGCTGGGACCGGGTGCTCTTCGCGTACGGGGCCGGCACCCCGGAGCCGGCGGCCGCGGCGGCCTACCTCGCCTCGCACCTGGAGCGCCTGCAGATCCTGCTCGCGCACCGGCCGAACGTCTCCTACCCGACCTTCGCGGCCAAGACCTTCGCGACCCTCGACCGGATCAGCGACGGCCGGCTGACCGTGCACTTCATCACCGGCGGCAACGACCACGAGCAGCAGCGCGAGGGCGACTTCCTGGCCAAGGACCAGCGCTACGAGCGCACCCGCGAGTACATCGGCATCGTCAAGAAGGCCTGGACCAGCCGGGAGCCCTTCGACCACGAGGGCCCGTACTACCGCTTCAACGACTTCGTCTCGGACGTCTTCCCCGTCCAGCAGCCGCGCCCGGCCGTCTCCTTCGGCGGCTCCTCGGACGCGGCCTACGCGGCCGGCGGAGCCGAGGCGGACATCTACTGCCTCTGGGGCGAGCCGCTGGCCCGCACCGCCGAGCAGATCGAGCGGGTGAAGGAGGCGGCGCGGGCCGCCGGGCGCACCGACGTGCCGCGGATCCAGGTGGCGTTCCGGCCGATCATCGCGCCGACCGAGGAGCTGGCCTGGGAGAAGGCGCACCGGACGGTGGCCGCGATCAGGGCCCGCCGGGGCTCCGGCCGGCCGGGGGCTCCGGGCACCGCGGCGCCCGATGCCGGGACGCCCGGGGCCGCGGCACCCGAGAACGCCGGCTCCCGGCGGCTGCTGGAGATCGCCGAGGCCGGCGAGCGCTACGACCGCGCGCTGTGGACCCCGACGGCCGCCGCCACCGGCGGGGCGGGCAACTCCAACGCCCTGGTCGGCACCCCGGAGACGGTCGCCCAGGCACTGCTCGACTACTACGACCTCGGCGTGGACATCCTCTCCGCGCGCGGCTACGACCTGCTGGACGACGCGATCGACTTCGGCCGGTACGTCATCCCGATCGTCCGCGAGGAGGTCGCCAAGCGGGACGCCGCCGCGGCCGAGCGCGCCGAGCGCGACCGCCACCAGCTGATCGCGGCGCAGGCGTGAGCGCGGCCGCCCGGTCCGGGTTCCGCCGGGCCGCGATCGACGACCCGCTGGTCGAGCCGCTGCTGCGCGAGCTCACCCACGAGTACGTCACCCGGTACGGCCCCGAGGGCCGCGAGGAGATGACCCGCTACCCGGCCGAGGCCTTCGCCGAGCCGCACGGTGTGCTGCTGCTCCTGCTGGAGGACGGCGAGCCGGTGGCCGGCGGCGCGTACAAGCGCTACGACGAGCACACCGCCGAGGTGAAGCGGATGTGGACGCACTCCGCGCACCGCCGCCGGGGCCTGGCCCGCCGGGTGCTGGCCGAGCTGGAGCGGACGGCCGCCGCGGTCGGCTACACCCGGATCCACCTGACCACAGGGCCGCGCCAGCCCGAGGCCGTGAACCTCTACCTGGCGGCCGGCTACGCCCCGCTGTTCGACGTCTCGGCCGACCCCCTGACCATCGGCCCGCTCCCCTTCGAGAAGCGGCTGCCCGCCGGCGCGGCGCAGCCGCCCGTCCTGGCCCCGACCCCCTGAAAGGCCCCCCGTGAGAACCAGCACCGCCCGCCGCCGCCTGCTCGCGACCACCGCCCTGCTGCCGGTCCTGGCCCTGACCCTGGCCGCCTGCGGCTCGGACCCGAAGATCGCGGGCGCGGCGGTGGCGGGCGGCCCGTCCGCCGCCACCGAGGACCTCGTCTCCGGCCTCACCAGGTCGGACGCCGCCGCCGCGCTGCTGCCCGAGGAGGTCCGCAGGGCCGGCACGCTGAAGTTCGGCTCGTCCTTCGGCACGCCGCCCAGCGCCTTCTACCTCGACCAGGTCACCAAGAAGCCCGCCGGGATCGACGTGGACCTCACCGACGCCGTCGCCCGGCTGCTCGGCCTGACCGTGCAGCGCGAGGAGGCCGCCTTCGAGACCATCCTGCCCGCCCTGGACAGCGGGAAGTACGACGTCGGCACCGGCAACTTCGGGGTCACCGCGGCCCGGCTGAAGACCATCGACTTCGTCACCTACATCGACGACGGCCAGGGCTTCGCGGTGCGCAAGGACAACACCGCGATCCAGCCGGTCACCGACCTGGTCCAGCTGTGCGGACTGACCGTCGGCACCGGCGCCGGCACCACCTTCGAGACCACCCTCAACAGCCGGCGCGGCGTCTGCGCCGACGCCGGGAGGAAGCCGTACGAGGTCAAGGCGTTCAGCGAGAGCGGCGCCCTGCTGACCAGCCTCCAGCAGGGCCGGGTGGACGTCGAGATGTCCACCATCAACGGCCTGCGCCACCAGGCCGCCCAGGAGGCCTCCGGCACCCGCTTCCTCGGCGAGTTCCACCGCCTCGACGTCGGCTTCGCCCTGAAGAAGGGCTCGAAGCTCGCCCCGGCGCTGCAGGCGGCGGTCAACCAGCTGATCAAGGACGGGACGTACGAGCGGATCCTGCGCAAGTGGGGGGTCACCGAGTCGGCGATCACGGAATCGCGGATCAGCCCGCCCGAGCACGCCTGAGCGCCGCCCCCGTCCGAGGAGACCTCCGATGACCGTCAGCACCGAAGCACCGCCCGCCCCGTCGAGGCCGGCGGCCGCCCCCGACCTCGACGAACTGGCCGGCCTGCGGACCGTCCCGGCCCGGCACCCCTGGCGCTGGGCCCTCGGGATCGCCGCGCTGGTCGTGCTCGCCCAGTTCGCCCACGGCCTGGCCACCAACCCCGGCTGGGACTGGGCCACCTTCCGGCTCTACTTCACCGCCGACACCATCCTCCGGGCGATCGGGCGGACCCTCGAACTCACCGCCTACGGCACGGTGCTGGGTTTCCTGCTGGGCACCGTGGTGGCCGCGATGCGGCTGTCCCGCAGCGCGATCCTGCGGTCCGTCGCCTGGGCCTACGTGTGGGTGTTCCGCTCGATCCCGCTGATCGTCCAGCTGGTGTTCTGGTTCAACCTCTCCTACCTGTACAAGCGGTTCGGCATCGGCATCCCGTTCGGCCCGACCTTCGGCGACGTGGAGACGGTCGGGGTGCTCGGCGCGCTCGGCGCGGCGGTGCTCGGCCTCGGGCTGCACCAGGCCGCGTTCGCCGCCGAGATCATCCGCGGCGGCATCATCGCGGTGGACGCCGGCCAGCGGGAGGCCGCCGCCGCGCTCGGCATCCCGCGCTGGCGCCAGGGGTGGCGGATCGTGCTGCCGCAGGCCATGCGGGGCATCCTGCCGGCCGCCGCCAACGAGGTGATCTCCCTGCTCAAGGGCACCTCGGTGGTCTACGTGATGGCCATCGGCGAGCTCTTCTACCAGGCGCAGGTCATCTACGGCCGCACCGGCCGGGTGGTGCCGCTGCTGATGGTCGCCACCGTCTGGTACGTGCTGCTGACCACCGTGCTCTCGATCGGCCAGTACTACGTCGAGCGCCACTTCGCCCGCGGCGCCGAACGCACCCCGCCGCCCACTCCGTGGCAGCGCGTCCGGGCCTTCGCCCGGAGCCTGCCCGACCGCACCCGGCCCGCCGCCGCCCGTACCTCCGGAGGACAGTCGTGACCGCCCTGACGAAGCCCGCCCCGGCCCCGGCCGCCCCGATGGTGCAGGTCCGCGGCCTGCACAAGAGCTTCGGCCGGCTGGAGGTGCTGCGCGGGGTCGACCTGGACGTCCCGGCCGGCTCGGTGACCGTGGTGCTCGGCCCGTCCGGCTCCGGCAAGTCCACCCTGCTGCGCGCGATCAACCACCTGGAGAAGCTCGACCGCGGTCACGTCGCCATCGACGGCGAGCTGATCGGCTACCGGCGCTCCGGCGACCGGCTGTACGAGCTCAGGGAGCGCGAGGTGCTGCGCCAGCGCACCGGCATCGGCTTCGTGTTCCAGAACTTCAACCTGTTCCCGCACCTCACCGTGCTGGAGAACCTGGTCGAGGCGCCGGTCGCCGCGCTGCGCCGCCCCAGGGCCGAGGCCAGGGCGACGGCGCTGGCGCTGCTGGAGCGGGTCGGGCTGGCCGACAAGGCCGCCGCCTACCCCCGGCAGCTGTCCGGCGGGCAGCAGCAGCGGGTGGCGATCGCCCGGGCGCTGGCGCTGGAGCCGAAGGTGCTGCTGTTCGACGAGCCGACCTCGGCGCTCGACCCGGAGCTGGTCGGCGAGGTGCTGGACGTCATCAAGGACCTGGCCCGCAGCGGCACCACGATGATCGTGGTCACCCACGAGATCGGCTTCGCCCGCGAGGTCGCCGACACCGTGGTCTTCATGGACGGCGGCGTGGTGGTCGAGCAGGGCCCGCCCGCCGAGGTCCTGGACCGGCCGCGGCACGAGCGCACCCGGGCCTTCCTGGCCAAGGTCCTCTGACCCTCCGCCCTCTCTCAATCCCCTTTCACCGAACAGGAGTTCGCCATGTCCCTACCCCGTCGCGCCCTGGTGGCCGCCGCCGGCGCGCTCGCCGCCGCCCTCGTCCTGGCCGGCTGCGGCGGCAGTGCCACCGGCGCGGCGGGCCCCGCCCCGGCCAAGGGCAGCACCGCGCCGAACGGCACGGTGGTGAACCTGTCGCCGAACCAGAACCGGGTCACCACCCCCAAGGTCGACGCGATCGCCGCGCTCGTCCCGGAGGAGATCAGGAAGAAGGGGACGCTGGCCGTCGTCGGCTCGGTCGGCAGCATCCCGCCGCTGGGCTTCTACGCCGACGACGACAAGACGATCATCGGCGTCGAGCCGGACCTCGCCTCGCTGATCGGCGACGTCCTGGGCCTCAAGGTCGCGTACGACACGGTCTCCTGGGAGAACATCTTCGTCGGCCTGGACAGCGGCAAGTACGACGTGGGCGTCTCCAACATCACCGTCACCGAGGAGCGCAAGGAGAAGTACGACTTCGCCACCTACCGGCTGGACGTCCTGGGCTTCGAGGCGAAGAAGGGCAGCGGCCTCAAGGTCACCGGCGCCAAGGACCTCGCCGGCAGGTCGGTCGGCGTCGCCACCGGCACCAACCAGGAGAAGCTGCTGGTCTCCTGGAGCGAGGAGAACGTCAGGAACGGCCTCAAGCCGATCGACATCAAGTACTTCCAGGGCACCGAGTACTACCTGGCGCTCGCCTCCGGCCGGATCGAGGCCTACAGCGGCCCCAACCCCAGCCTGGCCTTCCACGCCGTGCAGACCGGCGAGACCGAGGTCGTCGGCACCTACTCGGGCGGCGGCGCGGACGTCCTCGGCAAGATCGCGGCGACCACCCGGAAGGACAACGGGCTGGTCAGGGCGCTGAACGGGGCGATCGACGAGGTGATCGCGAACGGCACGTACGGGCAGGTGCTCAAGCGCTGGGGCCTGGACGGCGAGGCGGTGCGGAAGTCCGAGATCAACCCGCCCGGCCTGCCCAAGGCCAAGCCGTAGCGGGATCCGGGCACACCGGCCCGCGGTCGTTCACCCGTTCGTCCCCACCCGCCGCTATGGTGACCCCTCCGACGGCGAACGCCGGGCGGACGCGGTCGAGTTGGGGGAGGGCATGGAGAAGGGCGAGGTGCTCGGCGGTCGCTTCCGGCTGGAGCAGCAGCTGGGCAGGGGCGGGTTCGGCGTGGTCTGGCGGGCGACCGACACCACCATCGACCGGGAGGTCGCGGTCAAGGTGCTGCTCGCCGAGCACGCCACCGACCGGGAGGCGGTCAGCCGCTTCGTCCGCGAGGCCCGGACGGCCGGCGGCCTCAACAATCCGCACATCGTGACGGTGTACGACTACGGGTGGACCGAGACCGGCTCGGGGAAGATCCCGTACCTGGTCATGGAGCTGGTCCGCGGCCGGGCGCTGTCCGAGGTGCTCAAGGCCGGCCGGCCGGACCACAAGCAGGCGCTGCGCTGGATGCGGCACGTGTGCAAGGCGCTGGACGCCGCGCACCGCTCGGGGATCGTCCACCGGGACATCAAGCCCGAGAACGTCATGATCGCGCAGGAGGGGGAGCGGGCCAAGGTCCTGGACTTCGGCATCGCCCGACTGGTCACCCAGACCGTCCGGCTCACCTCCACCGGCAACGTGGTCGGCACCGTCCCGTACCTGGCCCCCGAGTGCTGGTCCGGCGGCACGGTGGACGGCCGGGCCGACCTCTACGCCCTCGGCATCATGCTGTACGAGGCCTGCACCGGCGCGCGCCCGTTCCGCGCCGCCTCGGCCGCCGAGTACATGTACAAGCACCTGGAGGAGGTCCCGCCCCCGGTGCGCGGCAAGGACCCGGCACTGGCCGGGCTGATCGCCGAGCTGCTCGCCAAGCGGCCCGAACAGCGGCCGGCCGGCGCCGCCGAGGTGCTGGAGCGGCTGCGTGGCATCCGGCCCGGGATGCTGCGCCCGGAGGATCCCAGCCCGGAGCAGCTGCGCCGGCGGGCCGACCGGGCCTGGCGGCACGGCGAGGCCGGCGAGACGGCGGAGGCGGTGGAGATCCTTACCGCGCTCGTCCCCGCCTTCGCCCGGATCTGCGGCCCGGAGGACCCGCGTACCCTGCGCACCTGCCACGACCTGGCCCTCTGGCTGGCCGCGGACGGCAGCCCCGGCGCCGCCGTCGACCTGCTGGACGAGCTGACCCGGGCGCCCGGCGCCACCCCGGAGGCCCGGGCGGACGCTCGGCGCGACCTCGCGCACTGGCAGCGGGAGGTCGCGAGGTCGGGACCGGGCCGGCCGCGGGCCGGCGAGGCGGCGAGCCTGGGGGCGCTGCTCGGCGGGTGACCGGGGCCGGCGGCCCGCGGCGCGGAATCCGCCCGGTGGGCCGCCGCGGGCCGCCCCGACCCCCGGGACGGGGCCGGGGGCCTCACTCAGCCGCCGAGCACCGCCCGCAGCCGCTCCGCCCGCTCCGGCCGCGGCCCCTCCAGCGCCAGCACCCCCGCCAGCACCTCGGCCGTCTGCGGGTCGTGCAGCGCCGTCGCCGCCGCCATCGCGGTGAACTGGTCCACCAGCCAGTCGCGCAGCTCCGCCACCGGCAGTGCGCGGCCCTCGTCCAGCCAGCTCAGCGACGCCCCCTCGACCACCGCGATCCAGGAGCGCACCAGCAGCGTCAGCCGCGGACCGGCCTCCCGCACGCCCAGGTGGCGCAGCGTCCGGCGCAGCGCCGCCCGCCGGACGTCGTCCACGATCGCCGAGGTGCGGGCCGTCTCCACCACCGAACCGCCGCGCAGCAGCGCCGAGTAGCCCGCGTCGTGCTCGGCGACGAAGGCGAAGTAGCCGTCCAGCACCGTCGACAGCTGCTCGGACGGCGTCCCGCTCACCCGGACCGCGAAGCGGCGGGTCAGCTCGTCCGCCGCGGTGCGCAGCGCGGCCTCGTACAACTGCTGCTTGCCGCCCGCGAAGTAGCGGTACACCAGCGGGCGGGAGGCCCCGGCGGCCTCGGCGACGTCGTCCAGGCCGACCTCCTCGGGCGGCCGGGAGGCGAACAGCTCCAGGGCGACCGCGATCAGCTGCTCGCGCCGCTGCTGGACCGGCAACCGCCGGTAGCCGGTGCGGCGCGGACGCGGCTCGGACGCGGCCGGAACGGGTGCCTGACCTGCCGAAGTGGGGCTGGCTTCCATGGCGGCCAAGCGTAATCGGCGTCGGGCCGATCCGGTCCTGTCGGGCCGAACGGATTTTCGCAGACGAACCCCGCTCGCAAAGGGGTTGCAAAGCAGCGGTGCCACGCAATGATGGCGGAATGTCTGAAGAACTGATCACCGCCGACGGCGCCACCCCCCGCCGCATCGCCGACGACCACGTCCGCGAACTGGCCGACCTCGACCCGCTGACCGCGGTCTACCTCGGCCTCAACCTCGACGACGACCGGCTGCCCGACCTCTCCCCGGCCGGCCCCGAGGCCGTTGCCGACCTCGCCCGCCACACCCTGGCGAAGCTCGACGAGGCCGAGCGGGCCGGTGCCGCCGAGGACGAGGCGGAGCGCCGCTGCGCCCGGCTGCTGCGCGAGCGGCTGTCCGCCGAACTCGCCGTCCACGACGCGGGGGAGAGCTTCCGCTCGCTGCGCAACCTCGGGTCCCCGGTGCACGACCTGCGGGAGTCCTTCACGCTGATGGGCACCGACACCGAGGCCGAGTGGCAGGTGATCGGCCGCCGCATGGCGAGGATCCCGGTGGCGTTCGAGCAGTACCGGCGGACGCTGGCCGAGGGCGTCGAGCGCGGGCTGCTGTCCGGCCCGCGCCAGGTGGCCACGGTGCTCGGGCAGTTCGCCGAGTGGCTGGGGGAGGACGCGCCCGCGCAGGAGCGGATTCCCGGTGCGTGGTTCGGTCAGTTCGTCCAGGGCGCGCCGGAGTCGCTGCGGCCCGAGCTGTCGAAGCACGCGGTGGCCGCCGCCGACGCGCTGGCCGAGCTGCGCGACTGGCTGCGCGACGTGTACGGCCCGGCCGTGGCCGGCGCCCCGGACACCGCGGGCCGGGAGCGCTACGCCCGCTGGGTGCGCTACTGGACCGGTGCCGACCTGGACCTGGACGAGGCCTACGCCTGGGCGTGGAGCGAGTTCCACGACCTGCTGGCGCAGATGGAGGTCGAGGCCGAGAAGGTCCTGCCGGGCGCGGGCCCGCTGGCGGCGATGCAGTGGCTGGAGTCCGACGGCCCGGCCATCGAGGGCGCCGAGGCCGCCCGGGAGTACCTCCAGGGCCTGATGGACCAGGCCATCGGGGACCTCCAGGGCACCCACTTCGACCTGGCCGAGCCGGTCACCAGGGTCGAGTCGAGGATCGCGCCGGCCGGCAGTGCCGCCGCGCCGTACTACACCGCGCCCTCGCTGGACTTCAGCCGCCCGGGGCGGACCTGGCTGCCGCTGGTCGGCCGGGACCGCTTCCCGGTCTGGGACCTGGTCTCCACCTGGTACCACGAGGGCGTGCCGGGCCACCACCTCCAGCTCGCGCAGTGGAACTACGTCGCCGACCGGCTCTCCACCTACCAGGTGAGCCTCGGCGGGGTCAGCGCCAACCTGGAGGGCTGGGCGCTGTACGCCGAGCGCCTGATGGACGAGCTCGGCTACCTCACCGACCCGGGCCACCGCCTGGGCTACCTCAACGCGCAGATGATGCGCGCGCTGCGGGTCATCGTCGACATCGGCATGCACGTGGGCATGGACTTCCCGGCGGACTCCCCGTACCGGCCGGGCGAGCCGGTCGGCCCCGAGCACGCCCGGGAGTTCTTCGGCCTGTACTGCGGCCTGTCCGCCGAGTTCCTGGACAGCGAGCTGGTCCGCTACCTGGGCCTGCCCGGCCAGGCGATCGGCTACAAGCTCGGCGAGCGCGCCTGGCTGCGGGGGCGGGCGGCGGCGAAGGCGGCGCACGAGGCGCGCGGCGAGGAGTTCGACCTCAAGGCCTGGCACATGGCGGCGCTCTCGCAGGGTTCGCTGGGGCTGGACGACCTGGTCGAGGAGCTGTCGGCGCTGTGACCGGTGCGCCCCGGTGACGGTGCGCTGAGCGGGCCGGGGCACACGCGGTGGCCGCGATCGGGGGAACCAGGCCCCCGGGACTCGGTCCGGAGCCCCGGGGGGCCGGTTCTTTTGTCCCAAAGATCCGGTTTGGAGAGGTTTTGCCTTGCGGTCCGTCCCGGCCGGAGTTTGGCTGGAAGGCGAATGCGTGACCTCTCCGCCCCCACACCGGAAGGCCCGGCCTGTGACTGCGCAAACCGTCACCGGTCATGAGGACGCGGACCGTCGCCGCTGGTGGGCGCTGGCCGTCATCGCCACCGCCCAGCTCATGATCGTCCTCGATGTCACCATCGTGAACATCGCGCTGCCGTCCGCCCAGCGGGAGCTGGGCATCTCGGACGCCGACCGGCAGTGGGTGATCACCGCCTACACGCTCGCCTTCGGCGGTCTGCTGCTGCTCGGTGGCCGGCTGGGCGACCTCTTCGGCCGCAAGCGCGTCTTCACCGTCGGCCTGCTGGGCTTCGCCCTCGCCTCCGCCCTCGGCGGCGCCGCGGTCGGCCCCGCCATGCTCTTCGGCGCGCGTGCCCTCCAGGGAGCGTTCGCCGCCCTGCTCGCGCCCTCCGCGCTGGGGCTGCTCTCCACCACCTTCTCCGATCCGCGCGAACGCGGTACGGCCTTCGGCGTCTTCGGCGCGATCGCCGGCGGCGGCTCCGCGATCGGCCTCATCGCCGGCGGTCTGCTGACCGAGTACCTGGACTGGCGCTGGTGCCTGTTCGTCAACGTGCCGATCGCCGTCGTCGCCGCCTTCGCGGCGTTCGACCTGCTGAAGCGCGACCACGTGGAGAAGGGCCGCCGGATGCCGCTGGACCTGCCCGGGGCGCTGCTCGGCTGCGGCGGCCTGCTGGCGATCGTCCACGGCACCTCCGAGGCCGTGACCAGGGGCTGGGGCGACGCTCTGGTGATCGGCTCGCTGGCCCTGGGCGTGCTGCTGCTCGCGGCGTTCGTCCTGGTCGAGCGGCGCACCGCGCACCCGCTGCTGCCGGTGCACATCGTCGCCGACCGCAATCGCGGCGGCGGCGCGCTCTCGGTGGGCCTGGCGATGGTCGGCATGTTCGGCACCTTCCTGTTCCTGACCTACTACCTCCAGGCCATCAAGCACTTCTCGCCGGTCGTGTCCGGGCTGTCCTTCCTGCCCATGACGGTCTCCGTCGTGCTGACTTCGACGGGCTTCGCGGCCCGGATGATGACCAGGGTGCCGACCCGGGTCCTGGTCGGCCCCGGGCTGCTGCTGGCCGCGAGTGGCATGGCCTGGCTGACCCGGATGCGGGTGGACAGCCCGTGGGCCGCCCTGGTGCTGCCGGCCGAGTTGCTGATCGGCATCGGCATGGGCCTGGTGTTCACGCCGGCGATGAGCCTGGCCACCCTCGGGGTCGCCCCGAACGAGGCCGGCGCGGCCGCCGCCACGCTCAACTCGGCTCAGCAGGTGGGTGGTTCGGTCGGCACCGCGCTGCTGAACACGGTCGCCGCGAGCGCCACCGCGAGCTTCCTGGCCACCCGGATCGCCTCCGACCCGGTGGTGCGGGCCCAGGGCGCCGTGCACGGCTACGTGGTCGCGATCTGGGTGGCGATGGGCGTCCTGCTGGTGGCCGCGCTGGTCGCGGTGCTGATGATCGACCACCGGCCGACGCCCGGCGAGGCCGCGGTCGTCCCGGTCGGTGCGCAGGCGGAGGCGGCGGAGACGGCGTCCACGGCGCACGTGGTGGAAGGACCACCGATCGACTGAAATTTGCAGCAAGTCTTGCAGTCAGCCTCCGGTGCCTGCTTGACTCCCGGCACCGTTCAGGATCAAGGAGGCGCCATGCTGCCCGAGTTCGACCTGCTCGTCGTCGGCGGCGCCGGGGTGGACACCATCGTCCGGGTCGAGCGGCTGGAGATCCCGCCCGGGGACTCGCAACTCGTCGAACCGGTGCGGGACTACGTCGGCCACACCGGCAACGGGGTCGCCCTCGGCGCCCACCACCTCGGGCTGCGCACCGCGTTCGTCGACTTCCTCGGCGACGACGCCCAGGGTGACCTGATCCGCGCCCACTACGCGCGCCACGGCCTGCACTTCGCCCACCTGGTGAGCCCGCACGGCACCCCGCGCGGGGTCAACCTGGTGGACGCGGACGGCCGCCGGTTCTCCTTCTTCGACGGCCGCCACCCCGCCGACCTGCGGCTGCCGCGCGACCTCTACCTGCCGTACGCCGAGCGCAGCCGGCACGTCCACCTGTCCATCACCGGCGTCAACCGGGACATGTACGGCGACCTGCGCCGCCTCGGCCGCACCACCTCCACCGACCTGCACGACTGGGACGGCGTCGACCCGTACCGCCGCGACTACGCGTTCGGCTCCGACCTGGTCTTCCTCTCGGTGGCCGGCTGCCGCGGCCGGCACGAGGAGGTGATGCGCGCGATCCTCGCCGAAGGGCGCGCACAGGTGGTCGTCGCCACCGCCGGCGCCGAGGGCTGCCACCTGCTCACCCGGGACGACCCCGCGCCGCGCCACCTGCCCGCCGTCGACCCGGGCCGTCCGGTGGTGGACAGCAACGGCGCCGGCGACGCCTTCGTGTCGGGATTCCTGTACGCGTGGTTCCGGGGTCGCTCGCCGCTGGACTGCGCCCGGGCCGGTACGGTGGCCGGGGCCTTCGCCTGCACCGCCGCCGGGACGCACACCGCCTTCGTCGGAGCCGACGAACTGGACGCGGTGCTCGCCGGATCCTGACACCGGGGGGGCGCGGGCGGTCGACGGGTTTCTCATCGAGCTCCCAGGAGCCCGTCACATCGCTACCAGGCTGAGGCGCCATAGTCGTTGGTCGAAGGCCGCCCCCCGACCGCCCCGGCAGGAGAAACAGGCATGGGCAAGCACCGCCGCCAGACGTCGCGCCGCCGCCGCGGACTGCTGGTCCCGTCCCTGTTCACCGCGCTGTCCGCGGTGGTGATCGCCGTCGCGCTGACCGGGACGCACGGGCCGGACCTGTCCGACACGACGGCCGCCGGGAAGGCGGCCCGCAGCACCCGGGCCGCCGCCGCTCCGCCCCCGGCCACCGACCCGGCGGCCTCCGCCCCGCCCGCCCCGGTCGCGGCCCCGGCGCCCTCCTCGGACGCCGCCCCGGCGGCAGCCCCCGCGACGGCCACCCCCACCCCGGACGTCGCCCTCGGCACCACCCGCTCGGCCCCGGCCGGCGACCGCGAGTCCCGGACCGTCGGCGCGCTGTTCAGCGGCGCCCCGGAGGCCGGCGACCACTTCTGCACCGCCAGCGTGCTGCACAGCCCCACCGGCAACCTGCTGCTGACCGCGGCGCACTGCCTCAGCAGCACCGACGGTGTCACCTTCGCCCCCGGCTACCGCGACGGCTCCGCCCCGTACGGCACCTGGCAGGTGACGGCGATCCACACCACCGCCGACTGGTCCCGGAAGGGCGACGTGGCCGAGGACTTCGCGATCCTGGAGACCGCCCCCAGCAACGGCCGCAACGTCGAGGACGTGGTCGGCGGCAACCGGCTGGGCGCCGACGAGCCCTTCGACGCGACCGTCCGCCTCTACGGCTACCCCGCCGACTCCGAGGAGCCGGTCCTGTGCACCAACGCCACCGCGCAGCAGAGCGCCTCCCAGCGGGTCGTGCACTGCCCGGCCTACCCGTCCGGCACCAGCGGCGGCCCCTGGATCGACACCGCCACCGGCGACGTGGTCGGCGCGATCGGCGGCTACCAGCAGGGCGGCGACACCGACGACATCTCGTACAGCGCCTACTTCGACCACACCATCGCCGAGCTGTACGCCCAGGCCGAGGCGGCCGCCTCCTGAGCCCACGGGGCCGTCCCGGACGGGCCGGACGGGCCCGGAAACACGACGAAGGCCCAGGTCGGTGGATCAACTCCACTGAACTGGGCCTTGGTTACACTCTCGCAATCGCTGCGTGAGTGCCCCCGGTAGGATTCGAACCTACGCACCCGCCTCCGGAGGGCGGTGCTCTATCCCCTGAGCTACGGGGGCCTGTTGGCCTGTCGGTCGCTCGCGCTTCCGACGTGGAGAACACTACCAGGCTTCGGACGCGGTCCGTGCACGGGTTTCCGGAAGACCGTCCGGGCGTCGCCGGCGGCGTCGCGGGGCGGGGGAGCGGAAGTGCCCAAAGGCCGGACGGGGCGGCGGGGCCGCCGATACCCTCGGTGAGGTGTCGGGAGTGTCCGGGCGGGTCCTCGTGGTGGACGACAGCGAGGTGATCCGCCAGCTGATCAGGGTCAACCTGGAGCTCGAGGGCTTCGAGGTGGTGACCGCCGCCGACGGCGCCGAGTGCCTGGAGGTCATCCGCCGGGTGCAGCCCGACGTGGTCACGCTGGACGTGGTGATGCCGCGACTGGACGGCCTGCGGACGGCGGCCCGGCTGCGCGCCACCCCGGACACCTGCCGGCTGCCGATCGCGATCGTGAGCGCCTGCACCCCGGCGGACCTCGACCTGGGGGAGACGGTCGGGGTGGACGGCTATCTCGGCAAGCCCTTCGACCCGGCCGATCTGGTGGCCCTGGTCCGGCGGCTGATGCGGCTCGCGGGGCAGCCGGGCGGACCGCCCGAGGCAGTTCGCCCTGAGCGAACAGAACGCACGGATCACGGCTGAGACCCCGTAACGACGGCGCGGCGGCGTCCCGACAGGTAAACCGAGTGGCGGGCGGGCACCCCGTCTCGCCTACGCTTGGCGTCGTGACCCCCGCAGACCTTTCCCAGGCAATCCAGGCCGCCGTGAGCTCCGCCGTCGAGGCGGGCGAGCTGGCCGTCGCCGTGCCCGAGCACGTGACGGTCGACCGGCCCAAGAACAGGGACCACGGCGACTACGCGACCAACGTGGCCCTCCAGCTCGCCAAGGCGGCCGGCAAGCCGCCGCGAGCCGTTGCCGAACTGCTGGTCGAGCGCCTGCGAGGGATCACCGGCGTCGCCAAGGTCGACATCGCCGGTCCGGGCTTCCTGAACATCACCCTGGACACCGCCACCGCCGGTGCGCTGGCGCGCACCATCGTCGAGGCGGGCGAGGCCTACGGCCGCAACGACGCCCTCGAGGGCTTGAAGATCAACCTGGAGTTCGTCTCCGCCAACCCGACCGGCCCGATCCACATCGGCGGCGTCCGCTGGGCCGCCGTCGGCGACTCGATGGCGCGCGTGCTGCGGGCCTCCGGCGCCGACGTCACCACCGAGTACTACCTCAACGACGCCGGTGTGCAGATCACCAAGTTCGCCGCCTCGCTGCAGGCCGCCGCGAACGGCCGCGAGGTGCCCGAGGGCGGGTACGTCGGCGAGTACATCGTCGACATCGCCAAGGCGCTCACCGAGGCGGTCCCCGGCGTGCTCGACCTGCCCGAGGCCGAGCAGCTGCAGGTCTTCCGCACCGAGGGCCTCAAGCTCATGATCGCCGAGATCAAGCGCTCGATGGACGAGTTCGGCACCCACTTCGACGTGTGGTTCTCGGAGAAGACGCTGCACGACTCCGGCGCCGTCGAGAAGGCCATCGACCGGCTGCGCGACCAGGGCCACGTCTTCGAGCAGGAGGGCGCGGTCTTCCTGCGCACCACCGACTTCGGCGACGACAAGGACCGCGTCCTGATCAAGGCCGACGGCGACAAGACCTACTTCGCCGCCGACGCCGCGTACTACCTGTCCAAGCGGGACCGCGGCGCCGAGGTCGCGCTCTACATGCTGGGCGCCGACCACCACGGCTACGTCAACCGCCTCAAGGCCATCTCGGCCTGCGCGGGCGACGACATGAACCGCAACATCGAGGTGAAGATCGGCCAGTTCGTGAAGATGCTTCGCGACGGCGAAGAGGTCCGCATGTCCAAGCGGGCCGGCAACATCATCACGATCGACGACGTGGTCGAGTGGATCGGCGTGGACGCCGCCCGCTACACCCTGGCGCGCTCCTCCACGGACTCGACGATCACGCTGGACATCAACCTGCTGACCAGCCAGACCACCGAGAACCCGGTCTTCTACGTCCAGTACGCCCACACCCGGATGTGCGGCGTGGCGCGCAAGGCCGCCGAGCTGGGCGTGGACAAGGGCACGGCCGAGCAGTTCAAGCCCGAGCTGCTGGCCACCGAGTGGGAATCCGACGTGCTCGGCCACCTCGCGGAGTTCCCGCGGGTGCTGGCCACGGCCGGCGAGCTGCGCGAGCCGCACCGGGTGGCGCGCTACCTGGAGGAGCTCGCGGGCAAGTACCACCGCCTGTACGAGAACTGCATGTTCCTGCCCAAGGGCGACGAGGAACTCACCGACACGCACCGCGCCCGCCTCTGGCTGGTCGAGGCGACGCGCACCGTGCTCGCCAACGGCCTCACGCTCCTGGGCGTGACGGCGCCCGAGCGGATGTAGGCACCACCCCCAAGCGCACAGCGGGGGCGGCTGACGGTCAACGGGGACCGTCGCCGCCCCTCGCCATAGGTCTCGAAGGAACCCAGCACCATGAGCCGTTCCGCACACCCCGCAGGCCCCCGCCACGGCGACGTCCTGCCCGAGGGCCACTACCAGGCCCCGCCCGCCGACCTGAACGCGCTCGACCCCAAGGTCTGGTCGCGCACCGTCGCCCGCGACGCCGAGGGTGTGGCCACCGTCGGCGGCATCGACGTCAAGCGGCTGGCCGCCGAGTTCGGCACCCCCGCCTACGTGCTGGACGAGGAGGACTTCCGCTCCCGGGCACGCGCCTGGCGGGACGCCTTCGGCGCCGACGCGGACGTCTACTACGCCGGCAAGGCGTTCCTCTCCAAGGCCGTCGTGCGCTGGCTGCACGAGGAGGGCCTCAACCTCGACGTGTGCAGCGCGGGCGAGCTCGCGGTCGCGCTGGCCGCCGGGATGCCGCCGCAGCGGATCGCGCTGCACGGCAACAACAAGTCGGCGGACGAGCTGGAGAACGCCGTGAAGACCGGCGTCGGGCACATCGTGCTCGACTCCTACGAGGAGATCGAGCGCCTCGCCGCGATCGCCGCCCGCCAGGGCGTGCGCCAGCCGGTGCTGATCCGGATCACCGTCGGCGTCGAGGCGCACACCCACGAGTTCATCGCCACCGCGCACGAGGACCAGAAGTTCGGGCTCTCCCTCAACGGAGGGGCGGCCGCCGAGGCGGTGCGCCGGGTGCTCGGCCACGACAGCCTGGAGCTGCGCGGCATCCACTCGCACATCGGCTCGCAGATCTTCGACATGGCCGGCTTCGAGGTGGCCGCCCGCCGGGTGGTCGGCCTGCTGGCCGGGATCCGCGACGAGCACGGCGTCGAGCTGCCCGAGATCGACCTCGGCGGCGGCCTCGGCATCGCCTACACCAGCGAGGACGACCCGCGCGAGCCGGCCGAGATCGCGGCCGCGCTGGCCGAGATCGTCCGCCGCGAGTGCGCGGCCGCGAACCTGAACGCCCCCAGGCTGAGCGTGGAGCCGGGCCGGGCCATCGTCGGCCCGACGGCGTTCACGCTGTACGAGGTCGGCACCGTCAAGCCGCTGGAGGGCCTGCGCACCTACGTCAGCGTGGACGGCGGGATGTCCGACAACATCCGCACCGCGCTGTACGACGCCGAGTACTCGGTGGCCCTGGTGTCGCGCACCAGTGACGCGGAGCCGATGCTGGTGCGGGTGGTCGGAAAGCACTGCGAGTCCGGCGACATCGTCGTCCGGGACGCCTTCCTGCCGGCCGACCTGGCCCCGGGCGACCTGATCGCGGTTCCCGCCACCGGCGCCTACTGCCGGTCGATGGCGAGCAATTACAACCACGCCCTCAAGCCCCCCGTGCTCGCCGTCAAGGACGGTGCGGCGCGGGTGATCGTCCGGCGCGAGACGGAGGAGGATCTCCTGCGTCTGGATATCGGATGACGAAATTCTCGTCTCAGATCATGGAACGACCGTAGATCCGTACGGAAAGTCCCGGAGACTGGTACGGACCGAAGTTTCCGGCGGTCCAGGAAAACCCGCCGGAAATACCGAAGCACGAATGAATGCAGAGCGGAGTCGGATGATGCGTACGCGCCCGCTGAAGGTGGCGTTGCTGGGTTGTGGTGTGGTGGGCTCCGAGGTGGCGCGCATCATGACGACGACGGCCGACGACCTCGCCGCTCGCATCGGTGCTCCGGTCGAGCTGGCCGGGATCGCGGTCCGCCGCGCCGGGCGGACCCGTCCGGGCGTCCCCGAGCACCTGGTCACCACCGACGCCGAGGCCCTGGTCAACCGGGGCGACATCGACGTGGTGGTCGAGGTGGTGGGCGGCATCGAGCCGTCCAAATCGCTGATCCTGTCGGCCTTCCGGCAGGGCGCCTCGGTGGTCAGCGCCAACAAGGCGCTGCTCGCCAAGGACGGCACCGAGCTGCACGCCGCGGCCGCCGAGGCCGGGGTGGACCTGTACTACGAGGCCGCGGTGGCGGGCGCGATCCCGCTGCTGCGCCCGCTGCGCGAGTCCCTCGCGGGCGACAAGGTCAACCGGGTGCTGGGCATCGTCAACGGCACCACCAACTTCATCCTCGACAAGATGGACACCACCGGCGCCGGCTACTCGGAGGCGCTGGAGGAGGCCACCGCGCTGGGCTACGCCGAGGCCGACCCGACGGCCGACGTCGAGGGCTTCGACGCCGCCGCCAAGGCCGCGATCCTGGCCGGCATCGCCTTCCACACCAAGGTCACCGCGGTGGACGTCTACCGCGAGGGCATCACCGAGGTGACCGCGGCCGACATCGCCTCCGCCAAGGAGATGGGCTGCGTGGTCAAGCTGCTCGCGATCTGCGAGCGGGCCGCGGACGGCGAGTCCGTCACCGCGCGCGTCCACCCGGCGATGATCCCGCTGTCGCACCCGCTGGCCTCCGTCCGCGAGGCGTACAACGCGGTGTTCGTCGAGGCCGAGGCGGCCGGCCGGCTGATGTTCTACGGCCCCGGCGCGGGCGGCTCGCCGACCGCCTCCGCGGTGCTCGGCGACCTGGTCGCGGTCTGCCGCAACAAGCTGGCCGGCGCCACCGGTCCCGGCGACTCGGTGTACACCCGGCTGCCGGCCAAGCCCATGGACGAGGTGGTCACCCGCTACCACGTCAGCCTGGACGTGGACGACCGCGCGGGCGTGCTCGCCCAGGTGGCGTCCGTCTTCGCCGAGCACGGCGTGTCCATCGACACCGTGCGCCAGCAGGGCCGCGACGGCGACGCCTCGCTCGTCGTGGTCACCCACCGTGCCACCGACGCCGCGCTGTCGGCGACGGTCGACAAGCTCCGCGCGCTGGACAGCGTGCGGGACGTGGCCAGCATCATGCGGGTCGAAGGGGAATAAGGAACAGCCATGAACGCCGTTGCCGAGAACGTCGTCCGAGGCGCGCACACCCACCAGTGGCGCGGCCTGATCGAGGAGTACCGGGACCGTCTGCCGGTCACCGCGGCCACCCCGGTGGTCACCCTGTTGGAGGGCGGCACGCCCCTGGTCCCCGCCCAGGTGCTGTCCGAGCGCACGGGCTGCGAGGTCTACCTCAAGGTCGAGGGCGCCAACCCGACCGGCTCCTTCAAGGACCGCGGGATGACGATGGCCATCTCCAAGGCCAAGGAGGAGGGCGCGCAGGCGGTCATCTGCGCGTCCACCGGCAACACCTCGGCCTCCGCCGCCGCCTACGCGGTGCGGGCCGGGATGGTCTGCGCGGTGCTCGTCCCGCAGGGCAAGATCGCCCTGGGCAAGATGGGCCAGGCGCTGGTGCACGGCGCCCGGATCCTCCAGGTCGACGGGAACTTCGACGACTGCCTCACCCTTGCGCGTGAACTGTCCGAGAAGTACCCGGTGGCGCTGGTCAACTCGGTCAACCCGGTGCGGATCGAGGGCCAGAAGACCGCGGCCTTCGAGATCGTCGACATGCTCGGCGACGCCCCGGACATCCACGTCCTGCCGGTCGGCAACGCGGGCAACATCACCGCGTACTGGAGGGGGTACCGCGAGTACTCCCGCCCGTCTCCCGCCGCCATCCCTGATGGAGGCGCTACGCGCCCCGTCCTCCCTGCCCTCGCCACCCGCACCCCGCGGATGTGGGGCTTCCAGGCCTCCGGCTCCGCCCCGATCGTGGACGGCGCGCCGGTGCTCAAGCCGCAGACCATCGCCACCGCGATCCGGATCGGCAACCCGGCCTCCTGGGACTTCGCACTCGCCGCGCGGGACGAGTCCGGCGGCCTCATCGACAAGGTGACGGACCGTCAGATCCTGTCCGCCTACCGGCTGTTGGCCTCGCAGGAGGGCGTCTTCGTGGAGCCCGCCTCGGCCGCCTCGGTGGCCGGTCTGCTGGCCAAGGCGGAGGCCGGGCTCGTCGACCCGGGCCAGCGGATCGTCTGCACCGTGACCGGCAACGGCCTGAAGGACCCGGACTGGGCGGTGGCCGGCGCGCCGCAGCCGCAGGTCGTCCCGGTCGACCCGGAGGCGGCCGCCCGCAGCCTCGGACTGCTCGACCGGTAACGGGGCCTGACACTCCGACGGGCCGCCCCTTTCGGGGGTCGGCCCGTCGGAGTTCCCCGTTGACACTTTTGAGTCGACCGGGCTTCACACCGCGATCCCTTTCCGCCCCTCCCCCGGCGGGGAGGGGTGCGCATTCCGGCCAGAACCGGCAACACACCAGATCGAAGGCCCACGGGGTGTACCGCTGGGGAACCTCTCTTCGATACTCTGGCCTCGGCCGTGTGGCACATGCCCCGGGCCCGGGCGGATCCGGGCCGCGCCGACCGCCGTGACCGCCCGCCCCCGAGGGGCCTCGGTCCGTTCCCCGCCCTCGCACCGACGACGCGCTCCGCGCCGCCCGATTTCCCCAGGAGAGTCCACCGCATGGCCGGTCCCGCGTTCCGTGCCGCCGCCGTCCGGGTCAGGGTTCCCGCGACCAGCGCCAACCTCGGCCCGGGCTTCGACGCCTTCGGGCTCGCGCTGGGTCTGTACGACGACGTGGTCGTCCGGGTCGCCGACTCCGGCCTCTCCGTCGACATCGCCGGTGAGGGCGCCGACACGCTGCCGCGCGACGAGCGCCACCTGCTGGTCCGCTCGATGCGCGCCGCCTTCGACCGGCTCGGCGGCCAGCCGCGGGGCCTCGAAGTGGTCTGCGCCAACCGGATACCGCACGGCCGCGGCCTTGGCTCCTCCTCGGCCGCCATCTGCGCCGGCATCGTGGCCGCCCGCGCGGTCACCATCGGCGGCCCGTCCGCGCTGGACGACGACGCGCTGCTGGCCCTCGCCTCCGAGCTGGAGGGCCATCCCGACAACGTCGCGGCCTGCCTGCGCGGCAACTTCACCATCGCCTGGACCGACGAGGAGTCGGCCAAGGCGATCGCGTTGGAGCCGTCCGAGCGGGTCGTCCCGGTGGTGTTCGTGCCGGCCGGCGAGGTGCTCACCGAGACCGCGCGCGGGCTGCTGCCGAAGACCGTCCCGCTCGCCGACGCGGCCGTCAACGCCGGCCGCTCCGCACTGCTGGTGGAGGCGCTGACCCGGCGCCCCGAACTGCTCCTCGCCGCCACCGAGGACCGGCTGCACCAGGACTACCGAGCCTCCGCCATGCCGGACAGCGCCGCCCTGGTCGGCGCGCTGCGCGCCGAGGGCGTCCCCGCGGTCATCTCCGGGGCCGGCCCGACCGTCCTGGCGCTCACCGACGAGGCGGGCGCCGACAAGGTGCTCGCCTTCGCCGGGCACCACGGCCACGGCGGGGACCCGGCGTTCGCCGCGCACCGCCTGGACGTCGACCGCACCGGGGCCGTCGTGCTCCCGCTGGACGTCTGAGCAGCACGAACGGGCCGCTCGGGGCCCGGCACCGGCGTCCTGCCGAGCCGGGTCCGGCGGACACGATTGGCAACCGCAAGGCTGGGGAATGTCTGAGGGGGTCGGTAGTGTTAACCTCATTGCTGCACCAGGTGCCCTCCGGGGCTAGGTGCGCCGCGTCCCGATCCCAGCGCTCCACGGCAGTGGAGTCCCGGCGATGCACGGGGCGACGATTCTCCGGGAGCCCACCGCAGCGCGTACGCAGCCTGCCTGCGCGACATGCGGCCGCATCCCGAAGCCGTGACGGCACCTGACTCCCACCCGCGGCCTCCCACCTGGAGGCCAGGACGGGCGGAGCGCGGGCCACCGTCACGCGACGGGGGCCCGGGATTCGCAGGGAGCGTGGGGGTTACGCCCTCAGGGGAGGTCGACACACGACCGGCCCACGCGCCACTCAGCACCACCGTGCTTCATGCACCGCACCTCGTACGTAGCTCTCCCTCGACGGGCTCCCGCCATTCGAGGGACCACCGCCTCGGACCGACGCAGTCGAGCGTTGGTCAGGACAGCACAACCGGTCGCCGAGCCAGACAGGCCGACGTCCGCTCCAGGGAAGGACCCTTAGTGAGCGACTCCACCGATCTGATGGGCGCGCGCCCGGACGCCGACGCGTCGGACGCAGCCGCCGCCCCCGCTGCCCCGGCGCGGCGCCGCCGCAGTGCCGCCGCGGGCCTGGACGGCATGGTCCTGGCCGAGCTCCAGAAGCTCGCCGCGGACCTTGGCATCACCGGTACCGGGCGCATGCGCAAGAGCCAGCTGATCGAGACCATCAAGGAGAAGAGCGGCGGGGACCCGCTGCTCGCCGCCGGTGGCACCGCCCCGGCCGCCAAGCGCACCGCCGCCAAGGCGGACGCCGAGGCCCCGGCCGAGAAGCCGGCCCGCCGCGCCAAGGCCGCCGCCAAGGCCGAGGCCCCGGCCGCCGCCGAGCCGCAGGCCCAGATCGAGATCCCGGTCCAGGCCGCCGCCGAGACCGCCGCGCCGGCCCGTACCGAGCGCACCCGCCGCCGCGCCACCTCGGCCGCCGGCGCGCCCGGCGCCCCGGCCGCGGAGGCCGCCGCCGAGGCCACCGTCGCCGTCGCCGAGTCGAAGCAGGCCGAGGCCCGCCCGGCCGAGACCCGCGGCTTCGAGGGTCGCGAGGACGGCCGCGAGAGCCGTCGCGACCGCCGTGAGCGCCGTGAACGCCGCGAGGGCGGCGAGCGTACTGAGCGCACCGACCGCCAGGAGGGCGGCGAGGCCCAGGACGGCGAGGGCCGCGAGTCCCGCCGCGACCGCCGCAACCGCCGCGAGCGCGCCGACCGCCAGTCCCAGCAGGGCGGCGGCCAGCAGCAGGCCGGCCAGGGCGAGCAGCAGGGCCGCCAGGCCCCGCAGGCCCAGCAGCCGCAGGCCCAGCAGGGCGGCTACGAGGACGACGAGTTCGGCGAGGGCCGCCGTGGCCGCCGCGGGCGCTACCGCGACCGCCGTGGCCGCCGCGGCCGCGACGGCTTCGAGGCCGGCACCGTAGAGCCGCAGATCGGCGAGGACGACGTCCTGATCCCGGTCGCGGGCATCCTCGACATCCTCGACAACTACGCGTTCGTGCGCACCTCCGGCTACCTGCCGGGCCAGAACGACGTCTACGTCTCGCTCGCCCAGGTCCGCAAGAACGGCCTGCGCAAGGGTGACGCCATCACCGGTGCGGTGCGCCAGCCGCGCGAGGGCGAGCGCCGCGAGAAGTTCAACGCCATGGTGCGCCTGGACTCCGTCAACGGCATGGACCCGGAGAGCGGCCGCGGCCGCCCCGAGTTCAACAAGCTCACCCCGCTGTACCCGCAGGAGCGGCTGCGCCTGGAGACCGACCCGGGCGTGCTGACCACCCGGATCATCGACCTGGTGTCGCCGATCGGCAAGGGCCAGCGCGGTCTGATCGTCGCGCCGCCGAAGACCGGCAAGACCATGGTGCTCCAGGCGGTCGCCAACGCGATCACCCACAACAACCCCGAGTGCCACCTGATGGTCGTCCTGGTCGACGAGCGTCCGGAAGAGGTCACCGACATGCAGCGGTCGGTGAAGGGCGAGGTCATCTCCTCGACCTTCGACCGCCCGGCCGAGGACCACACCACCGTCGCCGAGCTGGCCATCGAGCGCGCCAAGCGCCTGGTCGAGCTGGGCCACGACGTGGTCATCCTGCTGGACTCGATCACCCGCCTCGGCCGCGCCTACAACCTGGCGGCGCCGGCCTCCGGCCGCATCCTGTCCGGTGGTGTCGACTCGACCGCGCTGTACCCGCCGAAGAAGTTCTTCGGTGCCGCGCGCAACATCGAGAACGGCGGCTCGCTGACCATCCTGGCCACCGCGCTGGTCGAGACCGGCTCGCGCATGGACGAGGTGATCTTCGAGGAGTTCAAGGGCACCGGCAACATGGAGCTCAAGCTCGACCGGAAGCTCTCGGACAAGCGCATCTTCCCGGCCGTCGACGTGGACGCCTCCAGCACCCGCAAGGAGGAGATCCTGCTCGGCAGCGAGGAGTTGGCCATCGTCTGGAAGCTGCGCCGGGTGCTGCACGCGCTCGACTCGCAGCAGGCGATCGAGCTGCTCCTGGACAAGATGAAGCAGACCAAGAGCAACGCCGAGTTCCTGATGCAGATCGCCAAGACCACCCCCGGCTCCGGCGACTGACCGTAGCCGGACGGCTGTCGAAGCACGGAACCCCGGATCGCGCGAGCGGTCCGGGGTTCCGCGCGTCCGGGCCGCTTTGTTCCAGACTCGGGACAACTTGAGACCGTTTGGATCATGTTGTCCGATTTACTCTGGGCCGTATGGCCGAACACAAGAGGGTTACGAGTCGCCGCCGCAGGCTCCTTCGGACGGCCGCCTGCGCGTTCGCCGCGTTCGTCGTCGGCGGCGCCCTCCTCGGCTACTTCAGACTCGACGGCAACATCAAGAGCGTCGACATCGACGGCGGGCTCGGTGACGCCCGGCCGCCGGCCGCCACCGACGGCTCCTTCAACATCCTGGTGCTCGGCTCCGATTCGCGCGGCGGCGACAACGGCTCATTGGCCGGCGGCGACACCGGCGCCACCGCCCGCTCGGACACCGCCATGGTGGTGCACATCAACCAGGACCACTCCCGCGCCCAGGTCGTCTCGATCCCGCGCGACACCCTGGTCACCCGCCCCGACTGCACCGACCCGAGCGGCCGGACGGCGCCCGGCGCCAAGCGCGCGATGTACAACAGCGCCTTCGAGACCGGCGGCGCGGTCTGCGCGGTCAAGACCACCGAGCAGCTCACCGGGCTGCGGATGGACCACTACCTGCAGGTCGACTTCGCCGGCTTCGCCCGGGTCGTGGACGCGATAGGCGGGGCCACCGTGACCACCACGGTGGCCATCCACGACAAGGACAGCGGGCTCGACCTGCCGCCCGGCGAGCACCGCCTGAACGGACAGCAGGCGCTGGCCTTCGTGCGCACCCGGCACGGCGTCGGCGACGGCAGCGACCTCGGCCGGATCGAGCTCCAGAAACAGATGGTGAAGTCGCTGCTGCAGCAGGTCGGGGGGAGCGGGATGCTCACCAACCCGGTCAAGCTGTGGTCCGTCGGCGACACCGTGACCAAGAGCATCACCACCGACTCCGCGCTCGGCTCGGTGAACTCGCTGGTGGGGCTCGCCCAGGAGCTCAAGGGGATAGGCCCGGACCAGCTGAGCATGGTCACCCTGCCGGTGGAGACCGCCCCCGGCGACCCGAACCGGGTGGTCCCGCAGCAGCCGGCGGCCGGGCAGGTCTGGACGGCGCTCAGGGCCGACCGGCCGTTCCCGCCGGCGGTCGTCGCCGCGCAGCCGGAGAACCCCGCCCAGGCGGCCCCCACGGCCACGCCGTCGGCCCCGGCGCGGACCACGGGGAAGCCGGGCGCGAAGGCCACCACCACGCCCTGACGGACACCGCCGCCGGGCGCGCGGGGGGCCCGGAATATCCCGGAACGCGACCCGGTTTGGGAAGATGCGGCCGGTCCTGGCAGACTGGTCCGTCGGTCCCGGTTCACGTGCGGCGCTCCAGCCGCCGACCCGGTGCCCTCCCGAAACCTAGGAGAACCCCTTGAAGCCCAACGTTCACCCCGAGTACGTGGTCACGCGCGTGACCTGCACCTGTGGCGCCGAGTTCACCACCCGCTCGACCGAGACCAGTGGCGAGATCCGCGCCGAGGTCTGCTCGCAGTGCCACCCGTTCTACACCGGCAAGCAGAAGATCCTCGACACCGGTGGCCGCGTGGCCCGCTTCGAGGCCCGCTTCGGCAAGCAGCACAGCGCGAAGGCCTAGCGCTCCCTCGGCGCCGGTTCCCGGCGTCCCCGTACTCGTTGTCGGGGGCGCTTGGGGGCCGGCGCCGTTCGCGTCCCCCGCGAGTGCGCGCCCCCGCGAGTCCCCACCCCCCACACGTTTCCGAGTCCCCGGGAAGAAGGCCACCCCATGTTCGAGGCAGTCGAAGAGCTCCTCGTCGAGCACGCCGACCTCGAGACGAGGCTGGCCGACCCGTCCGTCCACGCGGACCAGAACAACGCCCGCAAGCTGGCCAAGCGCTATGCCGAGCTGACCCCGATCACCCGGGTCTACCGGCAGTGGCGGCAGGCCGGCGAGGACATCGAGGCCGCGCGCGAACTCGCGGCCGAGGACCCGGAGTTCCTCTCCGAGGTGAAGGACTCCGAGGCGCGCCGCGACGAGCTGACCGAGGAACTGCGGCTGCTGCTCGTCCCGCGCGACCCGAGCGACGACAAGGACGTCATCCTGGAGATCAAGGCGGGCGAGGGCGGCGAGGAGTCCGCGCTGTTCGCCGGCGACCTGCTCCGGATGTACCTGCGCTACGCCGAGCGGATCGGCTGGAAGACCGAGATCATCGACTCCAACGAGTCCGACCTCGGCGGCTACAAGGACGTCTCGGTGGCCGTGAAGACCAAGGGCAGCACCGAGCCCGGCCAGGGCGTCTGGGCCCGGCTGAAGTACGAGGGCGGCGTGCACCGCGTGCAGCGCGTCCCCGCCACCGAGTCGCAGGGCCGCATCCACACCTCCGCGGCGGGCGTGCTGGTCACCCCCGAGGCGGAGGAGGTCGAGGTCGAGATCCTCGCCAACGACCTGCGGATCGACGTCTACCGGTCCTCCGGCCCCGGCGGCCAGTCGGTCAACACCACCGACTCCGCGGTCCGGATCACCCACCTGCCGACCGGTATCGTGGCGTCCTGCCAGAACGAGAAGAGCCAGCTCCAGAACAAGGAGCAGGCGATGCGCATCCTGCGTTCGCGGCTGCTGGCCGCCGCGCAGGAGGAGGCCGAGCGGGAGGCCTCGGACGCGCGCCGCAGCCAGGTCCGCACGGTGGACCGCTCCGAGCGGATCCGCACGTACAACTACCCCGAGAACCGCATCTCGGACCACCGCACCGGATTCAAGGCGTACAACCTGGACCAGGTCCTGGACGGCGACCTGAACGCGGTGATCCAGTCCTGCGTCGACAAGGACGCGGCGGCCAAGCTCGCCGCGGCCCAAGAGAACTGAGACCGGCGCGCCCCAGCCCGCGTTTCGCCCGGAGCCGGAGAGACAAGAGGTCGTACGGATGAACCTGCTGCTCGCCGAGGTGGCCCAGGCCACCCAGCGGTTGGCCGCGGCCGGCGTGCCGTCGCCGCGCTTCGACGCGGAGGAGCTCGCCGCCTACGTCCACAACGTCAAGCGCAGCCAGCTGCACACGGTGAAGGACGCCGACTTCGACGCCCGCTACTGGGAGGCGGTCTCCCGCCGCGAGGCGCGCGAACCGCTCCAGCACATCACCGGGCGGGCGTTCTTCCGCTACCTCGAACTGGAGGTCGGCCCCGGGGTGTTCGTGCCCCGGCCGGAGACCGAGACGGTCGTCGAGTGGGCGATAGACGCGGTGCGCGACATGGACGTGGCCGAGCCGCTGGTGGTGGACCTGTGCTCCGGCTCCGGCGCGATCGCGCTCGCCCTGGCCCAGGAACTCCCGCGCTCGACCGTGCACGCCTTCGAACTGGACGAGGGCGCGCTGGAGTACACCCGGCGCAACATCGAGGCCAGCCCCGACCGCGCCCGGGTCACCCTGCACGCCGGTGACGCCACCAGGGCCTTCGAGGACGACCGCTCCTGGGACGGCCGCTTCGACCTGGTCATCTCCAACCCGCCGTACATCCCGCTCACCGAGTGGGAGTACGTCGCGCCGGAGGCCCGCGACCACGACCCGCAGATGTCGCTGTTCTCCGGCGAGGACGGCCTGGACACCATCCGCGGCATCGAGCGCGTCGCGGCCCGGCTGCTGCGTCCGGGCGGCGCGGTGGTGATCGAGCACGCCGACCAGCAGGGCGGCCAGGTGCCGTGGATCTTCAACGAGGAACACGGCTGGACGGACACCGCCGACCACCGGGACCTGAACAACCGGCCGCGCTTCACGACCGCCCGAAGGGTC
>NZ_JBSFKQ010000032.1:55210-90268 GCF_053598615.1 Kitasatospora sp. NPDC001095
CGGGTCGTGAACAGTCGAGCACCGTACGACCGCCCGAAGGGTCGGGTCGTGAACAGTCGAGCACCGTACGACCGCCCGAAGGGTCGGGTCGTGAACAGTCGAGCACCGTACGACCGCCCGAAGGGTCGGGTCGTGAACGCCAAGCACCGTACGACTGCTCGTAAGGCCGTGCTGTAACGCCATGAGCCACTCCGGAAGGGGACCGCACCGATGAGCCGCCGTTACGACTGTGCCGACGCCGGGGACCGCGCCACCGGTCTGCGCGAGGCCGCCTCGGCCATCCGCCGCGGCGAACTCGTCGTGCTGCCCACCGACACCCTGTACGGGGTCGGTGCGGACGCCTTCTCCCCGGAGGCCGTCGGCGAGCTGATGGCCACCCGCGGTCGCGGCCGCAACACGCCCTCCCCGGTGCTGGTCGGCTCGCCGACCACCCTGCACGGCCTGGTCACCGACTTCTCCGAGCAGGCCTGGGAGCTGGTCGACGCCTTCTGGCCCGGCGGGCTCACCCTGGTCGCCCGGCACCAGCCCTCGCTGCGCTGGGACCTCGGCGACACCCGCGGCACCGTCGCGGTCCGGATGCCGCTGCACCCGGTCGCCATCGAGCTGCTGAACGCCACCGGCCCGATGGCCGTCTCCAGCGCCAACCGGATCGGCGGGGCCTCCCCGCTGACCTGCGACGAGGCGCAGGCCCAGCTCGGCGACGCGATCTCGGTCTACCTGGACGGCGGGCCGGCCGTGGACTCCGCCACCTCGTCGATCGTCGACGTCACCGGCAAGGTCCCGGTCCTGCTGCGGGCCGGTGCGATCAGCGTCGAGCAGCTGAGGGAGGTCGTCCCCGACCTGGAGGCCGGCAGTTGACGCCCACCGCCTCGCTCCACTCCGGGCCGGGCATGGCGCCGTACCTGAGTGTGGGCCCCAGGCCGCTGGACCACTTCCGGATCCTGTTCGTCTGCACCGGGAACATCTGCCGCTCGCCGATCGCCGAGCGGCTGACCCGGCGTGAGCTGGACACCCGGCTGAGCCCCCGGGTGGCCGGGCGGATCCTGGTCGAGAGCGCCGGCACCTGGGGCCACGTGGGCGCGCCGATGGAGGACCACGCCGCGACCGTGCTGGACGAGTACGGCGCCGACAGCGGTGGCTTCACCGGCCGCGAGCTGCTGGACGAGCACGTGGTCGAGGCCGACCTGGTGCTCACCGCGACGCTGGACCACCGGGCCCAGGTGATCTCGATGGGCCACGAGGCGGGCCTGCGCACCTTCACGCTGAAGGAGTTCACCCGCCTGGTGCGGACGATAGACCCGGGCACCCTGCCGGACCCCCGGCGCGGCGCCGACGTGACCGAGCGGGCCCGCGCGCTGGTCCGGGCGGCCGCCGCGCTGCGCGGCTGGCTGCTGGCCGCCACCCCGGAGTCGGACGAGCTGGACGACCCGTACGGGGCGCCGATCGGCATGTTCCGCAACTGCGGCGAGGAGATATTCCACGCGGTCGACCCGGTGGTCACCGCGCTCACCGGCGTCCCCGCGCCGCGCTGACGCCCCCGGGCCCCGTCGTCGACGGGCCCCGGACGTGGGCGCAGGACGCGGGCCCCGGCGCCGAATGGGTCGTCCGGTCGCGGCTCGGCAGGCCGGGCGGCGACGACGGTCCTACGCTGGGTGACACAGTCCCCGCAGCGTCCGGGAGCCCCGCCATGACCGTCACTGATGCCGCGACCGGCCCGACCTCGACGACCGGGCGCCCCCGGGTGTCCGAGGCGCTGCACCGCGCCGATCCGCAGCTGGCCGACCTGCTGGCCGCGGAGGCCGAGCGGCGCGCCGAAACGATCCAGCTGCTGGCGGGGGAGAACCTGACCAGCCCGGCCGTCCTGGCGGCGCTCACCGGCCCGCTGATCGACAAGTACGCCGAGGGCTACCCGGGCCGCCGGCACCACACCGGCTGCGCGCTGGCGGACGCCGCCGAGCTGCTGGCGATCGACCGGGCCCGCGAGCTGTTCGCCGCCCCGCACGCCAACGTCCAGCCCCGGTCGGCGACTTCGGCGATGCTGGCTGCGTACGCGGCGCTGCTGCGGCCCGGTGACGGGGTGCTGGCGATGTCGCTGGAGCACGGTGGCCACCTCAGCTGCGGCTCGCGCGCCAACTTCTCCGGCCGCTGGTTCGACTTCACCGGCTACGGCGTGCGCGAGGACGACGGGCTGATCGACCTGGACCAGGTCCGCGACCTGGCCCGGCAGCACCGCCCCAAGGCCCTCGTGGCGGGCTCGATCTCCCACCCCCGGCACCCGGACTGGGCGGCGTTCCGGGAGATCGCCGACGAGGTGGACGCCTACCTGGTCGCCACCGTCGCGCAGACCACCGGGCTGATCGCGGCCGGGGTGGCGCCCTCCCCGGTGCCGTACGCGGACGTCACCGTCGCGGCCACCCACAAGCTGCTGCGCGGTCCGCGCGGCGGACTGCTGCTGTGCACCGCGGAGCTGGCCGAGCGGATCGACCGGGCGGTGTTCCCGTTCAGCCAGGGCGGCGCGGCGATGAACGAGGTGGCCGGCAAGGCGGTGGCCCTCGCGGAGGCCTCCCGGCCCGAATACCGGGCGTACGCGCAGCGGACGGTGTCCGGGGCGCGGGTGCTCGCCGCGGGGCTCGCAGAGGCCGGTATGCGCCCTCTGACGGGCGGGACCGACACCCACCTGGTGACCGCCGACGTCAGCCCGCTCGGCATCAGCGGCGCGGAGGCCGAGCGCCGCTGCGCGGCGGCCGGGCTGCTGCTGGGCAAGTGCGCACTGCCGTACGACCCGGCGCCGGCCGCCGAGACCTCCGGCATCCGGCTGGGCACGGGCACGGTGACCAGCCAGGGAATGGGGGAGCCGGAACTGGCCGAGATCGCCGGGCTGATCGCGCGGGTGCTCGCCGGCGGCGCCGTCGCCCCGGCCGCGGCGCGGGTGCGGGAGCTGGCGCTGGCCCTCGCCGGCCGGGCCTGACGGAGCGCTCGCGCGGGCATTCGAAACTCCTACCCGGGAGGGCGAACCGCGATGCGTGGTCCCGGCGTCCGACTCAATAAGGTGTGTGCCGTGGCGACGCACCTCGAACCCCGGGAAGGCAGGGGAGTACCTTCGGTACTTCCCCGTTCGACAGTGATGCAGGAGGCCAGTGGTGCGTGAGTATCTGCTGGTGCTGTTCTGCACCGCCGCCGTCACCTACCTGCTGACCGGCCCGGTCCGGAAGTTCGCCATCGCCGCCGGTGCCATGCCCCCGGTGCGCGCCCGCGACGTGCACCGCGAGCCCACGCCGCGGCTCGGCGGCATCGCGATGTTCGGCGGACTCTGCGCGGGCATCCTGGTCGCCTCCCAGCTCGACAACCTGAGCAAGGTGTTCTCGCAGGGCACCGATATCCGCGCGCTGCTGTCCGGTGCCGGGATCATGTTCCTGCTCGGGGTGCTCGACGACAAGTGGGGCGTGGACGCGCTGGTGAAGCTCGGCGGTCAGATGATCGCCGCCGGTGTGATGGTCTGGCAGGGCGTCACGGTGATCACCCTCCCGGTGCCCGGGTTCGGCCCGGTCGCGGTGACCCCGACCCAGGGCATGATCATCTCGGTCACCCTGGTCGTCGTCATGGTCAACGCGGTGAACTTCATCGACGGCCTGGACGGCCTGGCCGGCGGCATGGTCTGCATCGCAGCGATGGCGTTCTTCCTGTACAGCTACCGGCTCTGGTACGGCTACACGATCTCCGACGCGGCCCCCGCCGTGCTGTTCAGCGTGCTGCTGATCGGCATGTGCCTGGGCTTCCTGGCGCACAACATGCACCCCGCGCGGATCTTCATGGGCGACTCCGGCTCGATGATGCTGGGCCTGATGCTGGCGGTCGCCGCGATCTCCATCACCGGCCGGGTCGACCCGGACCTGATCAGCAACGAGGCCGGTTCGCAGACCGCCGCCGTGCACGCCCTGGTGCCGATCTACATCCCGCTGCTGCTGCCGCTGACGGTCATCGCGCTGCCGCTGGCCGACCTGCTGCTCGCGGTGGTGCGCCGCACCTGGGCCGGCCAGTCCCCGTTCGCCGCGGACAAGCGCCACCTGCACCACCGGCTGCTCCAGGTCGGCCACTCGCACAGCCGCGCCGTACTGATCATGTACTTCTGGGCCGCGCTGATCGCCTTCGGCTCGGTGGCCTTCTCGGTGACCAACACCGGCCGCACCGTCGTCCTGACGCTCGCCGGCCTCTGCCTGGTCGGCCTGGTCGTGCTGCTCACCCCGTGGTTCCGGCCGCGCGCCCCGCGGGCGGTGCAGTCCTTCCTCCCCCCGCGCTACCGCCGGCACCAGAGCGGTCCGATGGCCGAACTGTCGGCGAAGGACAAGCAACTCCTCGGTGAAGCCGGGAGGGACCCGGCCGTGGACTCCACCGCGGTCGGCCACCAGGGCGAGGCCAGCGGCCGCCGCTGACAAGGGAGTTGAGGTGCGGTCAGCTGCCGTTCACCCGAATGGCGGAGCCGTTGCGCCGTTGGTGTGACAGGTGCCACACGTTCATGGTAAAGCTCTCATCAAATAGTTTGTGATACCGTTCACGAGTACCGAGAACACGCCGAAAGACCTCACAGGTGGATGACTTCCGTCCCTGTCGGTCTCCCTCACCGGGCCCGCTTCTCCCTGGCGGCCCGCGGCGATGGCTCGGTCCGGTGTCACCCGCCACCGCTGTGCCCGTCCCCCCGCCACATCGACATGCCGCCGGAGCTGCCGACATGCCGTCCACCGACGCCCGGATCCTCCGAGGCGCCGCGATTCCCACTGCGGTCGCCGGGATCATCGCCATGGCGATCTCCTTCGCAGTCGCCGGCGGGAAGGGGCTGCTCGGCGCCCTGTTCGGCGCGCTCCTCGTGATGGCCTTCTTCACCTTCGGTCAGATCGCGCTCGACCGGCTGACCAGGTCGAACCCGCAGATCATGATGGCCGCGGCGCTGCTGGTGTACACCACGCAGATCCTGCTGGTCGGCATCGTGCTCGCGGTCTTCAAGGACACCGAACTCTTCAACCGGCAGGCGTTCGCCTTCACCCTGCTCGGCTGCGCCCTGATCTGGACGGGCTTCCAGGTGCGCGGCGCGCTCAAGGCCAAGACCTTCTACGTCGACCCCGACGCCTCCGAAAAGAAGGGCGACAAGCCCTCCGACAAGGGGCGTCAACAGTGACGAGGCCCGACTGTCCCCCCAACGAGGGGGGCGGTGTTTATGCCGCGCTGACGGGCTGCTATCGTCCGTCGCAACAACGGAGTACGGGAAGAGGCCTGGTCTGTCCGGAGAGCGGACGGATCGCCCCCCTGATCCGCGCAGTCTTCGATGATCCCGCTGTGGTGCAGTGCACCGGCGCGCGGGGTCGGCGAGAAACCCATCAAGTTCCAGTGCCGCTCCGTGGCCGCAGGCCACGCCGACACACCGAGGTTGCCGTATCCATGCGTCATGACGAAGGAGTCCGTGGTGAGTGCTGAACTCACGCCCCTCGCCTCAGGCAGTTGCCACTTCGGGGACGCTGGCTGCGGCTTCCCGGCCCCGGGTCTGAACGAGTTCCAGTTCAAGCCGATCTTCACGATCGGCAGCATCGAGTTCAACAAGCCGATGCTGCTGTCGATCATCGTCGCGCTCCTGGTCGTGGTGTTCTTCTGGGCGGCGTTCGCCAAGCCGCGCCTGGTTCCCGGCAAGCTGCAGCTGGTCGGCGAGATCGGGTACGACTTCGTCAAGCGCTCCATCGTGCTGGAGACGATCGGCAAGAAGGGCGAGAAGTACGTCCCGATGCTCGTCTCGATGTTCTTCTTCATCTGGTTGATGAACATCATGTCGATCATCCCGTTCGCGCAGTTCCCGGTGACGGCGGCGATCGCGTTCCCGGCCGGCCTCGCGGCGGTCGTGTGGATCACCTACATGACGCTGACCTTCAAGAAGCACGGCTTCGTCGGCGGTCTGAAGAACCTCTGCTGGCCGTCGGGCATCCCCGGCTGGGTCATGTTCATCCTGGTGCCGATCGAGTTCTTCTCGAACATCTTCGTGCGCCCCTTCACGCTCGCGGTCCGAGCCTTCGCGAACATGTTCGCCGGCCACCTGCTGATCGTGATGTTCTCCATCGCCTCCTGGTACCTGCTCAGCCCGTCCCTGGGCGCGCTGTACGGCTCGGCCTCGTTCATCGTCGCCGTCGGCCTGACCGCCTTCGAGCTGCTGGTCCAGTTCCTGCAGGCCTACATCTTCGTGATGCTGGCCAGCAGCTACATCGCCGGTGCCCTGGAAGAGGCGCACTGAGCCCCGGGGCCACCGCCCCGCCGAGAACCACCTTCCGATCGCCCGGTGGCCAATCACCACCGGTTCACCACCCTGCAAAGGACAACGTCAATGAGCATCCTCGCTGAGGGCACTGTCTACGGTTCCGTCGCCTCCCTGGGCTACGGCCTCGCCGCCATCGGCCCCGGCATCGGCGTCGGTCTGATCTTCGGTAACGGTGTCCAGGCCATGGCCCGCCAGCCCGAGGCTGCCGGTCTCATCCGTTCCAACATGTTCATCGGCTTCGCGCTGACCGAGGCGCTCGCCCTCATCGGCATCGTCATGCCGTTCGTCTTCGGCAACAAGTAATCCCGCCGTAGACCCTTTCTGAGGAAGGTCCAGATATGAGCATGGCGATCGTCCAGCTCGCGTCCGAGGAGAAGATGAACCCTCTCCTCCCCGCGTGGCCCGAGATCATCATCGGCCTGCTCTGCTTCTTCATCGTCTTCGGTCTGCTCGGCAAGAAGCTCCTCCCCAGCATCGAGAAGGTGCTGTCGGAGCGCCGGGACGCGATCGAGGGCGGGATGGAGCGCGCCGAGGCCGCCCAGGCAGAGGCCCAGGCCCTGCTTGAGCAGTACCGCGCCGAGCTCGCCGAGGCGCGCCACGAGGCTGCCCGCATCGTCGAGCAGGCTCGCGAGCAGGGTGCCGCCCAGCTCGCCGAGATGCGCGAGGAGGGCCAGCGCCAGCGCGAGGCCATCGTCGCCGCCGGTCACGCCCAGATCGAGGCGGACAAGAAGCAGGCCACTGCCGCCCTGCGTCAGGACGTGGGCTCGCTGGCCACCCAGCTGGCGTCCCGCATCGTGGGTGAGTCCCTCGAGGACCACACCCGGCAGAGCGGCGTCATCGACCGCTTCCTGGACGAGCTGGAGGCCAAGGCCGCCGTTGCTCAGGGTGCGGCCAAGTGATCGGCGCCAGCCGCGAGGCCCTCGCCGCCGGCCGGCAGAACCTCGAGAGCCTGACCGACTCCACCTCGGTGGACGCGGCCAAGCTCGCCGAGGAGCTCACCGCCGTCACGGCCGTGCTGGACCGTGAGGTGTCGCTGCGCCGCGTCCTGACCGACCCGTCCCGGTCGGGCCAGGACAAGGCCCAGCTGGTCACCTCGCTGCTGACGGGTCAGGTCTCCGGCGAGGCCGTCGACCTGGTCTCCGGTCTGGTCCGCTCCCGCTGGTCGGGCTCGCGCGACCTGGTGGACGCGACCGAGGAGCTCGCCGCCTACGCGGAGATCATCGCCGCGGACAAGGCCGGCGCCCTGGACGACGTCGAGGACGAGCTCTTCCGCTTCGGTCGGGTGGTGAGCGGCTCGCACGAGCTGCGTGCCGCGCTGACCGAGCCGAAGGCCGGTGCCGTCGCGAAGGCCGAGCTGATCAAGAAGCTGCTCGGCGGCCGCGCCAACGCCGGCACCGTCCGGCTGGTCACCGCCCTCGTCAACGTGCCGCGTGGCCGTAGCCTGGAGCAGGGCCTCGAGTCCTACTCGAAGCTCGCCGCCGCGCGTCGCGGCCGCGTGGTGGCCCTGGTCACCACCGCGGTGCCGCTGTCGGACACCCAGAAGGAGCGCCTGTCCGGTGCTCTGGCCCGGATGTACGGCCGCCAGGTCCACCTGAACATCGACGTCGACCCCGAGGTCGTCGGCGGCGTCCGGGTGCAGATCGGCGACGAGATCATCAACGGCACCGTGTCGAGCCGCCTCGAGGGCGCTCGCCAGTCGCTCGAAGGCTGAGCACCGAAGCAGCACATCCGACCCTCGGTCGGGAAACCGGCTCCCCAAGGAGCCGGCAAATCGTACGGCCGGTTCGCAAGACCCGGCCGAGAGTCGAATACTTGCGGCCCTCAATGGCGGGCCGAGGATCGCAAACTAGGAGAGCAGGGAAGCCTGATGGCGGAGCTTACGATCCGTCCGGAGGAGATCCGGGACGCGCTGGCCGACTTTGTCCAGTCGTACCAGCCGGACGCCGCTTCTGTGGAAGAGGTCGGCACGGTCACTGACGCGGCGGACGGCATCGCCCATGTCGAGGGCCTGCCCTCGGTCATGGCGAACGAGCTGCTGAAGTTCGAGGACGGCACGCTCGGCCTCGCGCTGAACCTCGACACCCGCGAGATCGGTGTCGTCGTCCTCGGTGAGTTCGGCGGCATCGAAGAGGGCCAGACCGTGCGCCGCACCGGCGAGGTCCTCTCGGTTCCGGTCGGCGACGGCTACCTCGGCCGCGTCGTGGACCCGCTGGGCAACCCGATCGACGGCCTCGGCGACATCGCCGCCACCGGTCGCCGCGCCCTGGAGCTGCAGGCCCCCGGCGTCATGGCCCGCAAGTCGGTCAAGCAGCCGCTGCAGACCGGCATCAAGGCCATCGACGCGATGACCCCGATCGGCCGCGGCCAGCGCCAGCTGATCATCGGTGACCGCCAGACCGGCAAGACCGCGGTGGCCGTCGACACGATCATCAACCAGCGCGACAACTGGCGCTCGGGCGACCCGGAGAAGCAGGTCCGCTGCATCTACGTCGCCGTGGGCCAGAAGGGCTCCACCATCGCGTCCGTCCGCGGCGCCCTGGAGGAGGCCGGCGCGCTGGAGTACACCACCATCGTGGCCGCTCCCGCCTCCGACCCGGCCGGCTTCAAGTACCTCGCCCCGTACACCGGTTCGGCCATCGGCCAGGAGTGGATGTACGACGGCAAGCACGTCCTGATCATCTTCGACGACCTGTCGAAGCAGGCCGAGGCCTACCGTTCCGTCTCCCTGCTGCTGCGCCGCCCGCCGGGCCGCGAGGCCTACCCGGGTGACGTCTTCTACCTGCACTCCCGTCTGCTGGAGCGCTGCGCCAAGCTGAACGACGCCCTGGGCGGCGGCTCGATGACCGGTCTGCCGATCATCGAGACCAAGGCCAACGACGTCTCGGCGTACATCCCGACCAACGTCATCTCCATCACCGACGGCCAGTGCTTCCTGGAGTCCGACCTGTTCAACGCCGGCATCCGCCCGGCCGTGAACGTCGGTATCTCGGTCTCCCGCGTCGGTGGCTCCGCCCAGATCAAGGCCATGCGCTCGGTCGCCGGCCGCCTGCGTCTGGACCTCGCCCAGTACCGCGAGCTGGAGGCCTTCGCCGCCTTCGGTTCCGACCTGGACGCGGCCTCCAAGGCCCAGCTGGAGCGCGGTGCGCGCATGGTCGAGCTGCTGAAGCAGGGCCAGTACCAGCCGTTCCCGGTCGAGGAGCAGGTCGTCTCCATCTGGGCCGGCACCACCGGCAAGATGGACGACGTCCCGGTCGCCGAGATCCGCCGCTTCGAGCGCGAGTTCCTGGACCACGTCCGCCTGCAGCACAAGGACCTGCTCGCCGGCATCGTCGAGACCGGTCTGCTGGCCGACGGCACCGTCGACGCGCTGACCAGCGCGATCGAGGCCTTCAAGCAGGGTTACCAGACGGCTGACGGCAAGCTGCTCTCCGAGCAGGCCTGAGTCCGGTAGCGAGGGAAAGGACGTAACGACCCATGGGAGCACAGCTTCGGGTCTACAAGCGCCGGATCCGCTCTGTCACCGCGACGAAGAAGATCACCAAGGCGATGGAGATGATCTCCGCGTCGCGCATCGTCAAGGCGCAGCGCGCGGTGGCCGCCTCCACTCCGTACGCCGACGAGCTCACCCGGGCGGTGACGGCGGTGGCCACCCGGTCCAACGCCAAGCACCCGCTCACCACCGAGAACCCGAACGCCAAGCGCGCCGCCGTCCTGCTGATCACGGCGGACCGCGGCCTGGCGGGCGGCTACTCGACCAACGCCATCAAGGCCGCCCAGACGCTCACCGAGCGCCTGAAGGCCGAGGGCAAGGACGTGGTGACGTACATCATCGGCCGCAAGGGCGTCTCGTACTACACGTTCCGCGGTCTGACGATCGCGGACTCGTGGACGGGGTTCTCGGACAAGCCGACGTACGGTGACGCGAAGACCGTCGCGGTCGACCTGATCGCGGCCTTCACGGCCGAGACCGGTGGGGTGGACGAGCTCCACCTGATCTCGACCGAGTTCGTGTCGATGCTGACGCAGAACGCGGTCGAGGCGCGGCTGCTGCCGCTGAAGCTGGACGAGGTCCAGCTCAGCGACCAGAAGCCGGCCAAGTCGGAGATCTTCCCGCTGTACGACTTCGAGCCGTCGGCGGAGGGCGTCCTGGACGCGCTCCTGCCGCGGTACGTCGAGAGCCGGATCTACAACGCGCTGCTGCAGTCGGCCGCTTCCGAGCACGCCGCCCGCCGCCGTGCGATGAAGAGCGCGACGGACAACGCCGGCGAGCTCATCAAGTCGCTCACGCGGCTTGCCAACTCGGCCCGTCAGGCCGAGATCACCCAGGAAATCAGCGAGATCGTCGGTGGCGCCAACGCGCTCGCTGACGCCAGCCGCGGGAGCGAATGAGTATGACCACCACTGTTGAGCCGACCACGGCGACGGGCCGCGTCGCGCGGGTCATCGGCCCGGTCGTCGACGTGGAGTTCCCCGTCGACGCGATCCCGGACATGTACAACGCCCTGCACGTCGAGGTGGACAACCCCGACGGCTCGGGCAAGAAGACCCTGACCCTCGAGGTCGCCCAGCACCTCGGCGACGGCATGGTCCGCGGCATCTCGATGCAGCCGACCGACGGCCTGGTCCGCGGTTCGCAGGTCACCGACACCGGTGCCGCCATCTCCGTCCCGGTCGGCCAGATCACCAAGGGCAAGGTCTTCAACGCCCTCGGCGACGTGCTGAACGTGGACCAGGCGGAGTTCGACAAGCAGGTCGAGGTCCGCTGGCCGATCCACCGCAAGGCCCCCGAGTTCAAGGACCTCGAGTCCAAGACCGAGATGTTCGAGACCGGCATCAAGGTCATCGACCTGCTCACCCCGTACGTCCAGGGTGGCAAGATCGGTCTGTTCGGTGGCGCCGGTGTCGGCAAGACCGTTCTGATCCAGGAGATGATCTACCGCGTCGCCGAGAACTTCGGTGGTGTGTCGGTGTTCGCCGGTGTCGGCGAGCGCACCCGTGAGGGCAACGACCTCATCGACGAGATGGTCGACTCGGGCGTTCTGGACAAGACCGCGCTGGTCTTCGGCCAGATGGACGAGCCGCCGGGCACCCGTCTGCGCGTCGCGCTGTCCGCGCTGACCATGGCGGAGTACTTCCGTGACGTCGAGAAGCAGGACGTGCTCCTCTTCATCGACAACATCTTCCGGTTCACCCAGGCCGGTTCCGAGGTGTCGACCCTGCTCGGCCGCATGCCCTCCGCGGTGGGCTACCAGCCGAACCTGGCCGACGAGATGGGCCTCCTGCAGGAGCGCATCACCTCGACCCGCGGTCACTCGATCACCTCGATGCAGGCGATCTACGTCCCCGCGGACGACCTGACCGACCCGGCGCCGGCCACCACCTTCGCCCACCTGGACGCGACCACCGTTCTGTCGCGCCCGATCTCGGAGAAGGGCATCTACCCGGCCGTCGACCCGCTGGACTCCACGTCCCGCATCCTCGACCCGCGGTACATCGCGCAGAACCACTACGACACGGCCGTCCGTATCAAGGGGATCCTGCAGAAGTACAAGGACCTCCAGGACATCATCGCGATCCTCGGCATCGACGAGCTGTCCGAAGAGGACAAGATCACGGTGCACCGTGCCCGTCGCATCGAGCGCTTCCTCTCGCAGAACACCTACGTGGCGAAGCAGTTCACCGGCGTCGAGGGTTCGACCGTGCCGCTGTCGGAGACCATCGAGGCCTTCAACGCGATCGCGGACGGCAAGTACGACTCCGTCCCGGAGCAGGCCTTCTTCATGTGCGGTGGCATCGAGGACCTCGAGAAGAACGCCGCCGAGCTGGCGAAGAAGTAATCGCGGCCGGTAGCAGCTGTGCATGACCGTGAGGGGTGGCCCCCGAGCCTGGGGACCACCCCTCACGTCGCATCGGCTGTGATTCCGGTCAAATCCGTGCCGCCGGTTTCATGCCGGAGGCGCGGGGCCGTTATTCTTACCGAAACTCCCGAGTAATCGGGCGTTGCATGAGCCTAGGAGCCCACGTTGGCTGAGCTGCACGTCGAGCTGGTCGCAGCCGACCGCAAGGTGTGGTCCGGTGCGGCCACCATCGTCGTCGCCCGTACGGCCTCCGGTGACACCGGCATCATGCCGGGCCACACCCCGGTGCTGAGCGTGCTGGAGACCGGTCCCGTCACCATCCGCACGGTGGACGGCGGCACCGTGATCGCCGCGGTGCACGGCGGCTTCATCTCCTTCGCCGACAACAAGCTGTCTCTGCTCGCGGAGATCGCCGAGCTGGCGGACGAGATCGACGTCGCGCGTGCCGAGCGCGCACTGGAGAAGGCCAAGGCGGACCTGGACGAGCACGCCGAGCGGCGCGCCGAGGTCCGTCTGTTCGCGGCGCGCGGCCTCAAGGCCCACGCCTGAGTGCGCCGGACCCCGGCTTAGCGGGGTCGACCGACGGTCCCGGGGACGCGTGAGCGTGACCCCGGGACTGTCGTCGTAGTTGGTAGGTCAGCGCGGTCGCTTGATACGACCGCTACGGGGAACGCGGGTAGCGAGGAGGTAGGTGAGCATGGTCCTCGCGCTTGTGGTGTGTGCGGCGGTCGTGGCCCTGGGAGTGATCGGGCTGATGGCCTTCGCCGTCCGGCGCCGCCTGATCCAGCGGGTCGGCGGCACCTTCGACTGCAGCTACCGACTCAAAATGCCTGCCGACGCCTCGACGCAGCCCGACCTCGACGAGAACGGCAAACCCACCTCGGCCCCGGTCCCCCCGACCGACGGCAAGGGGTGGGTTTTTGGTATCGGCCGCTACAGCGGTGACTCGATCGAGTGGTTCCGGGTCTTCTCGTACGCCCCGCGCCCGCGCAAGGTGCTTCCGCGCCGGGAGATCGAGGTGCTCGGCCGGCGCTACCCGGAGGGCCAGGAGGAGCTGGCCCTGCTCTCCGGATCGGTGGTGCTGCGCTGCCTGCACAACGGGGCGCCGCTGGAGCTGGCGATGAGCGAGGACGCGCTGACCGGCTTCCTGGCCTGGCTGGAGGCGGCCCCGCCGGGGCAGAGAGTCAATGTCGCGTAATGCGGGTTAACGCCGCCTAACCTGGCCGCTACCCTGGCCGCATGGTCAATCTGACGCGCATCTACACCCGTACCGGCGACGACGGCACCACGGCGCTCGGCGACATGAGCCGGACCACCAAGACCGACCCGAGGCTGATCGCGTACGCGGACGCCAACGAGGCCAACGCCGCCATCGGGGTGGCGCTGGCCGTCGGCGAGCTGCCGGAGGACATCACGGCGGTGCTCGTCCGGGTCCAGAACGACCTGTTCGACGTCGGCGCCGACCTGTCCACCCCGGTGGTGGAGGACCCGAAGTACCCGCCGCTGCGGGTGCTGCAGTCCTACGTCGACCGGCTGGAGGCGGACTGCGACGAGTACCTGGCGCGGGTGGAGAAGCTGCGCAGCTTCATCCTGCCCGGCGGCACGCCCGGGGCGGCCCACCTCCACCTGGCCTGTACGGTGGTGCGGCGGGCCGAGCGCTCGACCTGGGCGGCGATCGCGGAGCACGGCGACAGCGTCAACCCGCTGACCGCGAAGTACCTCAACCGGCTGTCCGACCTGCTGTTCATCCTGGCCCGGGTGGCCAACAAGGAGCGCGGCGACGTGCTCTGGGTGCCGGGCGAGAACCGCTAGGAGCCGGCCGCCTCAGAGCCGGTCGGCCGGGGTCTTCTCCTTGACCACCCGGCCGTTCTCGACCAGGACGCCGGCCGGCGGCTCCTTGGGCCAGAGCGAGTAGCAGCCGGCCACGACCACGTTGACGACGGCCGCGATGCCCAGCTTGAGGTACCACTGGAGGAAGGTGCCGAAGTGGGCGGCGCCCGCGGAGAGCGGGACGAGCAGGGTGATCAGGCCGAGCGTGACCGCGGCCGACACGACGGTCCGGCCGGCGAACTGCCACTCGTACCTGGTCCGCTCCGGCCCGTACTTCGGCGAGGGCAGCGGCTTGGGGCCACCGGCGAAGCGGTACTGGAAGTGCCGGTCGGCCCAGCGCACCAGCGAGGGGCCGTAGCCGATCGAGAAGCCCGCGTAGCTCGCGGCCAGGGCGTGCGTCCAGCTCGCGGTGGCGCCGCCGCGCAGGTCGAGGACGGTGAGGGCGTACAGGGTGAGGTCCACCACCGGCAGGCCGACCAGCAGCGCGGTGCTGGTGCGGCGCCATCGGAGCAGGTAGCGGGTGGCGAGGCCGAGGCCGAGCAGGATCCAGAAGGAGATCTCGGCCGTGACGATGAGGGTGACGATCACGTTCTGCTCCCGGACGTTGCGTGGTGCTCCCAGCCTCGTGCGCGGGCGCGCCGGTGTCGTCGTCGCGTGGTGCCGTCCGGGCCTGCATCCTTCGATGTAGCGGTCTCCTCCGTGGACCGGAGCCGGGTGGGGCGCGGGAGTGGTGGGATGGGAACGTGCCGCTCCCCTTCCCCGCCCTGTCCCCGCGCCGGCAGGACCAGCTGATCGCCCTGTTCGGGCTGCTCGGCGGCTCGGTGCTGATCGTCTTCAAGGCGTACGACCAGGCCGACCGGGTACCGCCCTGGGTGGTGCTGCCGCCGCTGCTGGTGATGGCGGGGCTGGAGCTGGTCCGGCGGACCAGGCCGGTGCTGGCGGTGTCGCTCGGCGGGTTGGTCTTCGCGGGGAGCGTGTTCGCCGGCAACCTGGTGGCCACGCTGATCATGTACACCGATCTGCTGTACGCGGCGGTGCTCTACGGCAGCCCGCGGATGTCCCGGATACTGCACCTGACCGGCGGGGCCACCGTGCTGGCGCTCTCCACGCTGGCGGCGATCTACGGCGGCACCTCCCTCGCGCTGCTGGTGGTGGTGGTCAGCGCGCTGGTCTTCCTGGGGCCGGTGTGGACCGGCGACGTGGTGCGCAAGCACCAGCAGGAGGCGGAGGCCGAGCGGCTGCGGGCGGAACAGACCGCGCTGCTCTCGGAGATGGACCGGCGCGAGGCGATCGGCGCCGAACGGGCGCGGATGGCAAGGGAGTTGCACGACGTGGTGGCCAACCACCTGTCGGCGGTCGCGATCCACGCCACCGGCGCGCAGTCGGTGGCCAGGCGGCGCCGGCTGGCCGAGGACGACCCACTGGTGGAGGTGCTGGCGGTGATCCGGGAGAACAGCGTCCAGGGATTGGCCGAAATGCGTCGCATGATCGGACTGCTCCGGGACAGCGGCGGGGGAGAGGTGGACGAGTCGTACGCGGCACCCGACCTGGCCGCGGTGGACGCCCTGGTGGCCAAGGCCCGGGCGGCGGGCCAGGACGTCGGGCTGGACTTCGAGCTGGACGAGCGCGGTGAGCGCGGCGAACTCCCGGCGCCGGTCGGGCTGGCCGCGTACCGGATCGTCCAGGAGTCGCTGACCAACGCGCTCAAGCACGCCGGGCCCGGACTGGTCAGTCTGCGGCTGGAGTTCGCGTCCGAGGAACTCCGGATCGCCGTCGACAGTCCCTACCGGGCCGGGCCGGGCCGCGAACTGCCCGGCGCCCGGGCCGGGCTGGTGGGCATGGCGGAGCGGACCGGGCTGCTCGGCGGCAGCTTCGAGGCCGGGCCGAAGGACGGGTACTGGAGCGTGCGCGCGGTGCTGCCGCGCGCCCACGGGAACGAGGGGCGGGCATGACGATCCGGGTGCTGGTGGCCGAGGACCAGGCGGCGGTACGGGCGGCGCTGGTGATGATCCTGCGCGCCGAGCCGGAGTTCGAGGTGGTCGGGCAGGCCGCCGACGGCGAGGAGGCCGTCCGGCTGGCGCTGGAGCTGCGGCCCGACGTGGTGCTGATGGACATTCAGATGCCCCGGCTGGACGGCGTCTCGGCGACCCGGGAGGTGGTCGCCGCCGGGGCGGGCCAGGTGCTCGTGCTGACCACCTTCGACCTGGACGAGTACGTCTACGGCTCGCTGCGGGCGGGCGCGTCCGGGTTCCTGCTCAAGGACCTGGAGGCGGACACCCTGATCGAGGGCATCCGCACGGTGGCGCGCGGGGACGGGATGCTGGCGCCCTCGGTGACCAGGCGGCTGATCGGGGCCTTCGCCCGCCCCGAGCGGCCGGTCGGGCCGGAGGCCAGGGCCGCGGTGGGGGCGCTGACCGGCCGTGAGCGGGAGGTGCTGGCCTGCATCGGGGCGGGGATGTCCAACGGGGAGATCGCGGCCCGGCTGGTGATGGCGGAGGCGACCACCAAGACGCACGTCAGCCGCATCCTGGCGAAGCTGCGGCTGCGCAGCCGGGTGCAGGCGGCGATCCTGGCCCAGGACCTCGGGATGACCGTCTGACGGTCTGACCGTACGGCCGTCCGTCCGTCCGCCCGACCGTCCGAGCGCCTGACCAGGTCGGTTGCAGATCACACTCTCGATTGCTACTGCACCGGGGATTTGGGCATTAGAGTCCCGGAAACGAGCGACGCGGCTCGCCGGCGGTGACCCCTGCCCTGAGCCGCCTTCAGGGCCCGCCCGCGGGGCGGCGACGGCATCGGGAGACCCAGCCATGAGCAATGCGTCCAGCAAGCAGATCGCCGTGATCGGTGCCGGCCTGATGGGCGCCGGCATCGCCCAGGTGTCGGCGCAGGCCGGCCACCCGGTGGTGCTGCGGGACGTCACCGAGGAGGCGCTCCAGCGGGGCCTGGCGGGCATCCGCGCCTCCTACCAGAAGTTCGTCGCCAAGGGGAAGCTGAGCGCCGAGGACGCCGAGGCCGCGCTGGGCCGGATCACCACCACCACCGACCTGGGCGCCGTCGCCGAGGCCGACATCGTGGTCGAGGCCGTGTTCGAGAAGATGGAGGTCAAGGAGGGCGTCTTCCGGGAGCTCGACAAGCTCGCCAAGGACGGCGCCGTGCTGGCCTCCAACACCTCCGCCATCCCGATCACCCGGATCGCCGCCGCCACCGAGCGCCCGGAGTCGGTCGTCGGCGTCCACTTCTTCTCGCCGGTGCCGATGATGAAGCTGGTCGAGCTGGTCCGCGGCTACAAGACCAGCGACGAGACGCTGGCCGCCGCCCGCGCCTTCGCCGAGGGCGTCGGCAAGGAGGTCGTGGTGGTCAACCGCGACGTGGCCGGCTTCGTGACCACCCGCCTGATCACCGCGCTGGTCGTCGAGGCCGTCAAGCTGTACGAGTCGGGCGTGGCCACCGCCGAGGACATCGACACCGCCTGCCGGCTCGGTTTCGGCCACGCGATGGGACCGCTCCAGACCGCCGACCTGACGGGCGTGGACATCCTGCTGCACGCCGCCCGCAACATCTACACCGAGACCCAGGACGAGAAGTTCGCCGCGCCGGAGATCATGGCCCGCATGGTCACCGCCGGTGACCTGGGCCGCAAGAGCGGCCGCGGCTTCTACCCGTACGAGGGCAAGTGAGCCTGCCGGGCTGAACGGCCGCCGGGCCGTGCGACCGGAGCGTCGTACGGCCCGCTCCACCGGGCCGGGTGAGTTTCCTCACGCCGGGTGCCGCAGACGGGTGATTTGGGCGGGAATCGAGCGTAGGTGTGGGGCCGACCTGCGTATATTCCCTCGGACGGGTGAAGTTGCTTCAGATCTGGCCGGAACCAGCAACCTGTGGAGCCGGTTCACCGTCAGATGAAGGAACCCGGCATTCCGCCCGGGTCCGGGTGTGGGGCTGCGGCCCGCCCGGATGCACCCCCCGCTCCCGCACCCGGTATGGCCGGGGCGGGCCCGCCCCGCACCAGGCCGTCCAGGCGAAGGAGGAGAGCATGCGCATCACCGGCGACCACACGGCGCTGGCCATCGAAGGCCGCCTCGACGTGCGCACCGCCGCCGACGCGCGGGCCCGGCTGCACCAGGCGGTGGACGGCGGCCTCGGCGACCTCGTGCTCGACCTCGCCCGGCTGGAGTTCTGGGACGCCACCGGGCTCGGCGTGATCATGGGCACCCACCGGCGGGCCGGCCGGATCGGCCGCCGGCTGGTGCTGCGCTCCGTCCCGGCCCAGCTCCAGCGGCTGCTGGTGGCCACCAAGCTGCACCGCATCCTGACCGTCGACGGCGTGACCGGCGTCGCCGAGGCGCACGGGATCGCGCTCTAGCCGATCCCGCGCCGCGCGCCGGACCGCGCGCCCCCGCACCCCCGGGCCCCACCCGCGCAACGTCCCTGGTCAGCGCTACCGGCCGGTCGTACGCCGCGGACCGCCCTGCACGGGCGGGTCCGAATGTGCAAGAGTCTGCCCGTCAGAAGACGGCCGCCGGGGCTGCCTCCAGCCCGGCCGCGGCCGCTACCGGGACGTCAGCCGGGCGGCGCGGGGCGCCGCCGGCCGAGCACGATGCGGAGCAGAACGTGGCACAGCCATCCGGGGACTTCCGGCAGGACGCCGTCCGCACCCGTGGCGGCGAACTGGTCTCCGGCGGCCTGCTGGTGGGCGTCGGTGCCCCGGACGGCTCCGAGGCCCGGCCCTGCCCCGAGGAGTGGCGGCCGCACCCGCGCCGGATCGAACGCAGCGAGCCCGCCCGCGGCCCGGTCGGCGGCGTCGGCCGCGCGGTCGGCCCGCTCGCGCTCGGCGCCGGGCCCGCCGACCTGCCGCTGCTGGACCGCGAGGCCGACATCGCCGAACTGCTCGGCCTGCTCGCCGAGGGCCGGTCGATACGCCTGGTCGGCCAGGCCGGCTCGGGCCGCAGCGCACTGCTGTCGGCCGTCGCCGAGGCCGCCGCCGACCTCGCCCCCGGAGGTGTGGTGCAGCTCTGCGGCCACCGCCGGACCGTCCCCGACCTGCTCCAGGACCTCTTCACGGCCACCCACCACGCCCCCGGCTACCGCCCCGACCCCGGGCAGCTGGCCGCCCACCTCGCCGAGGTCGGCGCGATCGTGGTGATCGACGCCGCCGAGCCCTCCGGCGCCGAGCTGGAGCAGCTGCTCGCCGCCGCCCCCGGCTGCGCCTTCCTGATCTCCGCCGCCCCCGACGGCCCGCCGCTGCCCGCCGGCTCCCGGCTCCAGGACCACCTGGTGGCCGGGCTCTCCCGCTCCGCCTGCCTCGCCCTCACCGCCCGGCTGGCCGGGCGGCCGCTGGACGTCGACGAGAAGGCCTGGGCGGTGGACCTCTGGTTCGAGTCCGAGGGCCTGCCGCTGCGCTTCGTCCAGGCCGCCGCGCTGCTGCGCCAGCGGGACCTCGCGGTGGACGCGCTGGTCGCCGCCGAGGACGACCGGATGGACGTCTTCGGAGCCGTCGAGGAGCCCGCCCACGACCCGGACCCGGCGATCCGGGAGAACGCGCTGCGCCGCACCGTCCCGCTGCCCTCGGTGGCGCAGACCGCCTCGCCCGCGGTCCGGCTCGCCGAGGGGTTGAGCGAGCCCGCCCAGGCCGTGCTGCGCCTCGCCGTGGCGCTCGGCGGCGAGTGCCCCACCGCGCCGCACCTGCCGGCGCTGATCGACGTCGGACAGGGCGAGGCCGCCCTCGCCGAACTCACCGACGCCGGACTGGCGGTGTCCATCGGTGGCCACCACCGGCTGACCGCCGGTGCGCTCGACCTGCTCGCCCCGCACTGGCCGCCCCGCGGCTGCGTCGACGGCGCCGCCCGGCACTTCGCCTGGTGGGTCGGGCACAGCTCGGTGACGCTGGAGCAGATCGCCGCCGAGGCGGAGGTGATGATCGGCGTGCTGCTCGCCGACCGCACCGCCGGGCGGCACGACGCGGTGGTCCGGCTCGCCCGCGCGGCGGCGCCCGCGCTGGCGCTGGCGCTGCGCTGGGGCGCCTGGGAGCGGGTGCTCCAGCTCGGTCTGGAGGCGGCCCGCCGCACCGGTTCGGCGGTCGACCAGGCCTGGTTCCACCACGAGGCGGGCGTGCACGCGATCTGCGTCCAGCAGCCCTCCCGGGCCGTCGCCGAACTGGAGACCGCGCTCACCCTGCGGAACACGGCGGGTGAGCAGCGCGGGGTGGCGGCCGCGCGCCGGATGCTCGACCTGCTGCGCGCCGACGGCCGGCAGCTGCCCGCCGCCGCGCCCGCGGCGGCGCCCGGCCGCGCCCCGGTGATCCGCAAGATCGCGGCCCGGGTGCCGGCCGGTCTGAAGTCCAGTCGGCGGCGCCGGGCGGCGGTGCTCTCCACGGCGGTGCTGACCCTGGGGGTGCTCGGCACGGCGGTGGCGATGAGCTTCAGCGGGCCGGAGGAGGTCAAGGGGAACGATCCGCACACCAGCCGGCCGGACCGCGGCAGCGGCAGCGAGGACCCGCCGTTCCCGCAGTCCTCCGGCAGCGCCGGGCCGGGGACGACCGGGGCCGGGCCGGGCAGCCCGGCGGGGCAGGTCGGCAGCCCGGAGCCGTCCGCGAGCGGCAGCGCCTCGCACTCGCCGAGCGCCTCGCCGACGAGGAAGCCGAGCTCCTCGCCGAGCGCGGGCGAGTCCCAGCCCGCGCAGCAGCCGCAGCCGCCCGCACCGGGCCAGCCGCAGCCGCCGGCCCCGCAGCCGGGTCAGTCCCAGTCGACCGGAGGGCCGTCGCAGCCGACGGAGCCGAGCCGCAGCCCGTCCTCCCCGGCGGCCACCCCGACGTCGCCTGCCACGTCGGGATCGCCGACGACCCCGGGCGGGACGACCAGTCCGGCCGCCCCGGGACCGTCCTGAGCGGTCAGAACAGCTTGAGCTTGTCGTCGTCGATGCCGCGCAGCTCGTCGTAGTCCAGCACCACGCAGCCGATGCCGCGGTCGGTGGCCAGGACGCGGGCCTGCGGCTTGATCTCCTGCGCGGCGAAGACGCCCTTGACCGGGGCCAGCAGCGGGTCCCGGTTGAGGAGTTCGAGATAGCGGGTCAGCTGCTCGACGCCGTCGATCTCGCCGCGGCGCTTGATCTCGACGGCCACCGTGGCGCCGTCGGAGTCGCGGCAGAGGATGTCGACCGGGCCGATCGCGGTGGGGTACTCGCGGCGGATCAGCGACCAGCCGGCACCGAGCACCTCCATCCGGTCCGCGAGCAGCTCCTGGAGGTGTGCCTCCACGCCGTCCTTGATCAGGCCCGGGTCGACCCCGAGCTCGTGGGACGAGTCGTGCAGCACCTCCTCCAGCGTGATGATGAGCTTCTCGCCGGCCTTGTTCTCCACCGTCCAGATCCCGTCGGCCTCCTTGAGGGCGCACGGCGGGGACATCCAGTTGAGCGGCTTGTAGGCGCGGTCGTCGGCGTGGATGCTGACGCTGCCGTCGGCCTTGACCAGGATCAGCCTGGTGGCGGAGGGCAGATGGGCGGAGAGCCGACCGGCATAGTCGACTGAGCAGCGGGCAATTACGAGACGCACGGTCGACCACGCTAGCCCACCGGGGCCAGTTGATGCGATTCCGCGACGGCAGGGTGAAGAAGGCGCGAACCCGTCCACCATGGAGGGCCTGTGGTTCCGCTCCCCGCCCGTCGAGGTCTGGCGCCGCCCCCCTTCGGGTCGCTACGGTGTGTGACGGCACGCTCGCGGGATCGCTGTCAACGGGGATGGAGACTTCAGATGAACGACCCGACGGGATCCGGCCAATCCCGTGCAGCGCAACATATTTCCGAAGCAATCCGCAGGAATGACCGGCCTGTCGCGCCGTTGACTGCCACGCTGTTCTGAGCGCGTTCGGTGTCCAGGACGTCACGTCCCGTGGTGCCGCCGCTGTCGCGAAGGTGCCGGAAACCCCTGTCCCTCGGTGTTCCGGACGTCCCGCGCGAATCAGCCACCCTCACTGTGAGCTTGACCTACGCACGACCACCCGGGCGCCGCGCGGGTGGACCGCGAGAGGAGAATCCATGTCGCTCGACGTCTCACCGGCCCTGCTCGAGAAGGCCGAGCGGGGCGAGGTCGACGAGCGGGAATTCGTCGACTGCGTCCGCGTCTCGCTGCCGTACGCCTGGGACCTGATCAGCTCGCTGGTCGCCCAGGCGAAGGTCGACGGCACCGACTTCGCCGACAACCAGGTACCGCCCCCCAGCGAGAAGGCCCGGGGCCAGCTGCTGCGCGCCCTCGCAAGCGACGCCATCCGGGGCGCCCTCCAGCGCCACTTCGGGGTCCGGCTGGCGTTCCAGAACTGTCACCGGGTGGCGGTGTTCCTGCCGTCGGAGGCCAACGAGGCGCGGTACGACCGCTTCACCTCGGTCCGGGAGCAGCTGCTCAACCAGTCCGAGGAACTGCGGGACTGCTGAGCCCCCGGCCGTACCGCGCCGCGGCGCCGGCCGCCCCGTCCCCGGGTGCGGGGGAGGGGCGGCGGCCCGGCCCGGACGGGACCTAGCCGAGCTGCGGCAGCACCTCGGAGCCGAGCCGGGCGATGTTGTGCAGGGTCGCCTCCTGGTCGCCGCTGCCCTCGGCGAGCAGGGCGAAGCGCCGGATGCCGGTGCGCTCGGCGGTGGCCAGCAGCCGGTCGGCGCACTGCCGCGGGGTGCCCACCGCGTGCAGGTCGCAGAGCAGTTCGGTGTACTGGCGAGGGTCGCGCATCTTGCGCTCGCGGCCGTCCACGGTGCGGTGCGCGCCGAGCCCGTACTCGAACCAGCCGGGCATCGCGTTCAGCAGGGTGGAGCGGGCCTCCGCGGCGCGGTCGTCGACCTGGGCCACCCCGGCCGCGACGTGCTGACGGCCGACCCGGCGCAGCTGCTCCTCACTGCGCCCGGCGGCCAGCCAGGCGGTCCGGTACAGCTCCAGCATCCGCAGCTTGTCGTCGTCCCCGGAGTGCATGCCGAGCAGCATCGGCAGGCCTCGCTCGGCGGCCAGCCGCACCCCGCCCGGTGAGGTGCAGGCGACCACCACGGGCGGGCCGGCCACCGGCCGTCCGTCGGAGGTGAGTTCCTCGCCGAGGCCCTCGTCGTCCCGGCGCTGGCGCGGGAAGCGCACCGGGCCGGAGCGCTCGCCCAGGCCGAGCCAGCTGACCAGGCCCGGCCGTCGCAGCGGCTCGGTGGCCCGGGGCACCACGGCGACCTCGGGGAAGGCGAACTGCGGGCCGTCCGCGCCCACCCGGGCGCAGCGCAGCCAGCGCAGCAGCAGGTCCAGCCGCTCAGGGAACCCGGTCTCGAAGGCGTCCACGCCGCCACCGAACACGTCCAGGTCGATCCACGGCCCGCCGCGGCCCACTCCGAGCGTGAAGCGTCCCCCGGAGGTGAGGTGCAGCAGCGCGGCCTGCTCGCCGAGCCCCACCGGGTGGCGGGTGGAGAGCACGCTGACCGCGGTGCCGACGCCGATCCGGCGGGTGCGGCCGAGCAGCATCGCGGCCAGCGTGGCGGCGTCCGGGCACACCCCGTACGGCACGAAGTGGTGCTCGGCCAGCCAGACGCTGTCCAGGCCCGAGTGTTCGGCCTCGACGGCCGCGCTGACGGTGCGCTCCAGCACCTCGCCGTGGCCCTGCCCGGGGAACTGCGCGGACAGCAGGAACAGGCCGACCCGCACCGGACCGGTGGACGGCGGCACCGCGCCCGCCCGCAGGGTCGCCGGCAGCGGCTCGCCCGCGACGGCCGTCACCGGGGGGACGGAGGTCAGCGTCGGGCCGGGGGCGGGCCGACCGCTCTCGGCGCGGGCGCTGGTCTTGCTCATCGTTGGTCCTCCTCGGGTGCGCGCAGGGTCTGCGGGCCCCGCCTTCTCCCCTTGTGGGTATCCGATGTCATGTGCCAATGGCACGCGGAGCCCTGGATTTCCCCGATGATCGGGTGGATCTCGGCAAAAACGCCGGAGTACCGGACAGAGCCGTGGTAGGAGCGATGGGGTAGCCCGATCGGCCGTAGGCTGGACGACCCAGGCCCAGGAGGAGAGGGAGTCCGCCGTGTCGCCGCGCCGCAACCGGATCAAGAGCGCCGCCCCCCACGTGAGTGCGGAGCCGACCGCCCCGCTCGGCGGTTCGCTGCGCCGTACCGAGACCTACCAGGGCGACGAGTGGGTGGTCCAGACGGTCGCCGGGACGGCGGGGCGGTTCTACCGCTGCCCGGGCTGCGACCAGGAGATCCCGCCGGGGATGGGCCACGTGGTGGCCTGGCCGACGCACGGCGCGGGGGTGGACGACCGGCGGCACTGGCACCGGGCCTGCTGGGGGGCGCGGGAGCGCCGGGCCTCCAACCTGCTGCGGGGCCGCGGCGCTCCGCGGTACTGACGGCCCGCCGGGGGGCCGCCGCGCGTCGCGGGCCCGGCTACGCGTCGCGCTTCTTGAACACCAGCACGCCGCCGACCAGGGCCGCCGCCGTCCAGGCGAGGCAGATCAGGAAGCCGGCCCACGGCCCGTACGGCTGGCCCTGCTGCTCGTACACCAGCGTCATCCGGGAGCCCGCGTAGTCGGGGAAGTAGTGGGCCAGGGTCTTGACCTTCGGCACCGCCGAGAGGATCGGCGAGAGCAGGAAGAAGAACGGCACCAGCACGCCGAGCGCGAGCGTCTGGTTGTGCAGCATCGTGGTGACGCCCGCCGCGAACAGGCAGAGCATCGTCAGGTACAGCGCGGCGCCGAGCACCGCGCGCAGCACGTTCGGCTCGCCGATCGTGGTGGAGTGCGGGCCGAGCAGCGCCTGGCCGGCGAAGAAGGTGACGAAGGCCGTCAGCACCGAGACCGCCAGGGCGAGCGCGCCGAGCACCACCAGCTTGCCGGCGAGCAGGGTGGCGCGCTGCGGGACGGCGGCCAGGGTGAGCCGGATCATGCCGCTGCTGTACTCGTTGCCGATCGCCAGCACGCCGAACACGATGATCACCAGTTCGCCGAGCACGATGCCGGAGAAGGCGGTGCTGGTGGGGTCGAACGGATTGGGGTCGTGCCGTCGGAACTCGGTGAAGTTGTCGTTGGTGAGCAGCGACAGCAGCGCGCCGATGCCGACCGTGACGACGAAGGTCAGCGCGAGCGTCCAGAGCGTCGAGCGGACGGTGCGGATCTTCGTCCACTCGGAGCGCAGGACCGCGGGGAAGGACGCCATCTCAGATCTCCTCCTGCCGTGCCGTGCCGTGGCGGTCTGCCGGGCGCCGTCCGCCTTCCAGCCGGCGCCCCACTCGGCGGGCGCGCCGGCCGCGTCCCGGCCGGGCCCCTCGCCCGCGTGGTACTCCACCGCGTCGGCCGTCATCTGCATGAAGGCGTCCTCCAGCGAGGCCTGCTGCGGGCTGAGCTCGTGCAGCACCACGCCGTGCCCGGCGAACAGCTCACCGAGGTGCGTGATGTCCCCGTCGACCACCTCGTAGGAGCCGTCCGGGCCCGGTTCGTGCCGCAGGCCGGCCTCGGCCAGGACGTCGAGCAGCCGTTGGGGCTCCGGGCTGCGCAGCCGTACGGCGGAGCGGGAGTTGCGCCGGATGAACTCCGGCATCGGCAGGTCGGCGAGCAGGCGGCCCCGGCCGATGACCACCAGGTGGTCGGCGGTGACGGCCATCTCGCTCATCAGGTGGGAGGAGACGAAGACCGTGCGGCCCTCGGCGGCGAGGCGCTTCATCAGGTTGCGGACCCAGAGGATGCCCTCCGGGTCCAGGCCGTTGACCGGCTCGTCGAACATGATGATCTCCGGGTCGCCGAGCAGGGCGGAGGCGATGCCCAGGCGCTGGCCCATGCCGAGCGAGAAGCCGCGGGCCCGCTTGCGGGCGACCGGGGTGAGGCCGACCAGGGCGAGCACCTCGTCCACCCGGCGCTCGGGGATGCGGTTGCTCTGGGCGAGCCAGAGCAGGTGGTCGCGGGCGGTGCGGCCGGGGTGGACGGCCTTGGCCTCCAACAGCGCGCCGATGTACTTGAGCGGCTCGCTGAGCTGACCGTAGTGCCTGCCGTCGATGGTGACCCGCCCGGCGGTCGGGCGGTCGAGGTCGAGGATCATGCGCATCGTGGTGGACTTGCCGGCGCCGTTGGGGCCGAGGAAGCCGGTCACCACGCCCTGGGGGACCCGGAAGCTGAGGCGGTCCACCGCAAGGGTCTTGCCGTAACGTTTTGTCAGCTCGTGCAGCTCGATCATTCGTGCTCCCTCAGTTCCTTGCCAGGCTAGGACAAAGGGGGTATCGCGGCCCGCTGAGTGGGCCCGCCGGGCGTGCCGGAATAGGTTGGGCGCATGACCCAGAGTCCCTCCGCAGTGTCGGTCCGCGAGAGCGGTACCGGAACACCACTCGTGCTGCTGCACGCCTTTCCGTTGAACGCCTCGATGTGGTCCTCCCAACTGGACGAGCTGCCCGGGCTGACCGGGGACGAAGTGCGCGTGCTCGCCCCCGACCAGCGGGGGTTCGGCGGCACCGCGCTGGGGAGCGACGAGCCCTCGCTGGACCTGGTCGCGGACGACCTCGCCCTGCTGCTGGACGCGGCCGGGATCGAGCGCGCGGTGGTCGGCGGGCTCTCCATGGGCGGCTACGTGGCACTGGCCTTCGCCCGCCGCCACCCCGGCCGGCTGTCCGGCCTGCTGCTGGCCAACACCCGGGCCACCGCCGACACCGACGCCGTACGGGCCAACCGGGAGCGGATCGCCGCCGCCGTCACCGCGCGGGACAGCGTGCAGCTGCTGCTGGACGAGCAGGTCGCGGCCGGGCAGCTCGGCCCGGACTCGCAGCACCTGGTGGCGCGGGTGCAGGAGCTGGTCGCCGCCGCGCCGCCGGCCGCCGTCGCCTGGGCCCAGCGGGCCATGGCGGCCCGCCCGGACGCCCTGGACGTGCTGGCCGGCCTGCGGGTGCCGGTCTCGATCGTGGCGGGCGCCCAGGACGCCCTGGTGGCGGTGGAGGAGGCCGAGGCGATGCTGCGCGCCAGGCCGGACGCCGAGCTGACCGTCCTGCCGGGGGTGGGCCACCTGAGCGCCCTGGAGGCGCCCGGGGCCTTCGACGCCGTCGTGCGCGCCCTGCTCGCCCGGGTGTCCGTCGGATGAGCCAGGAGAGCCAGGACTCGGCGGCCTGGGACTTCTCGGCACTGGAGGTGACCGGCCGGATGCCCGTGACCAACCGGGGCGAGGGGCTGGTGGAGCTGACGCTGGAACCGCTCGGCGAGGACTACTGGATGCGCCCGGGGGAGACCTTCATCGTCACCTCGTACGGCGACTACGGGCCCGGGCACCCCTTCGAGGTGCAGTACTGGCCGGACTCGGTGTCGGTCTGGTGCACCTCCTGGTTCGGCACCGTCTCCGACGACGAGGGCAACCAGCTCAGCAGCGGGTACCAGCGGCCGGACGGCGCCTACCCCAGGTGAGGGCCCCGGCCCGACGGGCCCGGCAGAGTCGGCGGCGATGACGGCGCGAAAGCCGACGGGCCCTCACCCGCGGGGGTGAGGGCCCGTCGTGCCGTTCGGCCGGTGCGCGTCAGCGCGACTGCTGGGCGGGCACGCCCATGGTGTCGTCGGTCGGCAGCGAGGCGGCGGCCACGGCCGCGCCGGTCAGCGTGGCCAGCATCTCGCGGACGTTGGTCAGCTGGGCGTTGATGCTGTCGCGGCGGTTGGTGAGCGCCGCCAGCTCGCGCTCCGATTCGCTGCGGATCCGGTCGGCCTTGGCGTTGGCGTCGGCCACGATGTCCTCGGACTGGCGCTGGGCCGTCTCGACGGTCTGGCGGGCGCGGCGCTCGGCGTCGGTGCGCAGCTTCTCGGCCTCCAGGCGCAGCTGCTCGGCCCGGTGCTCGATCTCGGCCAGGCGCTTCTCGGCCTTGGCCTGACGGGCGGCCAGGTCGCGCTCGGACTGCTCGCGGCGCTTGGCCAGGTTGGTCTCGAACTCCAGCGCGGCCTGGGCGGCCTTGGTGCGGGTCTCCTCGAAGAGGGCGTCCGCCTCCTCGCGCTTGTTCTGGGCGTCCTTGTTGGCCTCGGCGCGCAGCTGGGCGGCGTCGCTCTTGGACTTGTCGACGATCCGCAGCCCCTCGTCCTCCGCCTTGGCCTTGCGGTCCTTGGCGTAGTTCTCGGCCTCGGTGCGGACCTGCTGGGCGGCGGCCTCGGCGAGCTCGCGGTGCTGCTCGGCGGCGCGGTGCGCCTCGTCGCGCAGGTCCTTGGCCTCCTCCTCGGCGAGTCGCAGGATCTTCTCGACCCGGGCGCCGAGACCGGCGTAGGAGGGCTCCTGCTCCACGACCGCCGCCTGGGCGGACTGGGTCTCCAGGTGGAGTTCCTCGATGCGCTTCTCCAGCGCGCTGATCCGGGTCAAGGCACTGTCACGGTCGGCCACCAGCTTGGTGATCCGCTCGTCGACCTGGGCGCGCTCGTACCCACGGCGCACCAGGTCGAAGCCGTGAGGGGAGTGACTGTCGCTCATGGGGTTCTGGGCTTCCTGTCGTCAAACCGCTGAGGTGGTTGAGGGAATCCTGACACGGTACCGGAGTGTCGACGGCGATACGCCGTTCTCTCACGGACAATGACCGCCAATGTCCGCTCAATCGGGTGGTGAGCTCTTGGAGCGATTGCCACCCGACCGGGGGGAGCCAACTCCGGCACCGGCCTTGGCGCCCCCGTCCTTCTTGTTGCTGCCCCCGTTGGCCTGGGCGACCGGTGACGGCGCCTCGAACGCCTCCAGGGCGGACAGGACGTCCTGGACCCTGGAGATCTCGGTGTTGATGTCCTTGCGGCGGCGCACCAGTTCGTCCAGCTCGCGGCGGCCCTCGTCGGTGACCCGCTTCGCCTCGGCCTTCGCCTCGGCGAGCAGCCGCTCGGCCTCCGCCTTCGCCAGTTCGATCTGCTCGTCCGCGGCCTCGTCGGCCTCCCGCAGCCTCTTCTCCGCCTCGGCGGCGGCCCGGTCCAGCCGCTCCTCGGCCTCCGTCTCCGAGGACCGCAGCTTGGCCTCGGCCTTCTCGATGAGCGACTCGGCCCGGTCGGTGGAGGTCGCGAGCTTGGTCTCGGCCTCCTTCAGCAGGCCCTCGGCCTTGCGGACGGCGGACAGCCGGACCTTGCTGGCCTCCGCGGAGGCCTCCGAGGTCAGCTCGGCCGCGCGGTCCTCGGCCGCGGCGATCAGGGCCGCCGCGCGGTCCTCGGCCTCGGCGACGGTGGACACCGCCTGCTCCTCGGCCTCGGTCAGCTGCTCCTGAGCGGCCGTCACCAGCGCGTCCACCCGCTCGCCGGCCGACTTCATGGCCGCCGCGTTCTCCTTGCGGGCGCGCTCGTGCAGGGCCTCGACCTCGGCGTCGGTGCGCTCGCGCAGCTCCTCGGCGCGCTCGCGGATCGCCGTCGCGTCCCGGCGGGCCTCGGCGAGCAGGGCGTCCGCGTCGGAACGGCCCTTCTCGACCGCGGCCTGACCGGCCGCCTCGCCCGCGGCGACCAGCCGGTCGGCCTCCTTGCGGGCGGCGGCCACCATCGCGTCCGCCTGCTCCTCGGCGGCGGCGGTGGTCGCCAGCGCCGTGGTCTGGGCGTCCTCGCCGAGTGCCTCGGCGTCCGCGAAGGCCTTCTCCAAGACGGACTTGGCCTGGTCGCGGGTGGCCTTGTCGAACTGCTCGGCGGCCTCCCGGGTCTGCGCGTCGTAGGCGTCGGCGCGGGAGTGGGTGGCCGAGTCGTACTCGTCGGCCAGGGTGCGGGTGGCGAGGGCGTACTCGTCGGCCTCGGCGCGCAGGCCGGCGGACAGCTCCTCGGCGTCGGCGATGCTGCGGGCGCCCTGGGCCTCGGCCTCGGCCACCGTACGGGCGGCCTGTGCCTCGGCGTCGGCGCGCAGCCGCTCGGCGGCCTCCTGGGCGGCGCGCAGCTCGGCCTCGGCGTCCGCGCGCAGCTGCTCGTCGTAGGCCAGGGCCTCGGCGCGCTGCCGGCCGAGCTCCTGCTCGGCGGCCTCCCGCTCGGCGGCCAGCTCCAGCTCGGTCTGCTCGCGCAGGGCGGTGGTCTCGGCCTCGGTACGGGCCCGCAGGTCGGCGGTCTCGCGGTCGACGAGCTCGCGCTGCTCGGCGGCCTCGCGCTCGACCAGGGCGCGCAGCTCGGCGGCGTACGTGTCGGCGGCCTCGCGCTGCTCGGTGGTCTCGCGCTCGGCGAGGACGCGCAGCTCGGTGGCGTCCTGCTCGGCGGCCTCGCGGACCTCGGCGGCCTCCTCCTCGGCGGCGGCCTTGAGCGCGGCGATCTGCTCGGCGGCGGCCTCGTGCATGCCGGCCACCGACTGGCGGACCTCGGCGGCCTCCTCCTCGGCGACGGCCACCAGCTCGGCGCCCTCGGCCTTCGAGGCGGCGATCAGCTCGGCGCGGTCGGCCTTGGCCTGCTCCAGCTCGGCGGTCGCCTCGGCCCGGATGCCGTCGGCGGTGGCGCGGGCCTCGGACAGCTCGCGGCCGGCCTCGGCCCGGACGGTCGAGGCCTGCTCGTTGGCCAGGGCCAGCTCGGCGGCGGCCTTCTCGCGGGTGGCCTTGGCGTCCTTGACGGCCTCGGCGCGGCGCTGCTCGGCGGTGGCCTCGGCGCGCTCCAGCACCTCGTCGGCGGCGGTGTGCTGCTCGGTCGCGTAGGCGTCGGCCTGCTCGCGGGTCTCGGCGGCGTACGCGTCGGCGGCGGTGCGCTGTTCGCCGGCGTAGGCCTCGGCGGCCTCGCGGACCTCGGTGGCGTGCTTGTTCGCGGCCTCGCGGACCTCGGCGGTCTCGGCGGCGGTGCGCTTGGTGAGGTCGGTGGCGTGCTGTTCGGCCTCGGTGCGGACGCGGTCGGCGTGGGCCTCGGCGGCTTCGCGCTGCTGGGTGGTTTCGCGCTGGGCGAGGGCGCGCAGCTCCGCGGCGGCCTGCTCGGCCTCCGCCCGGGTCTCGGTGGCGTACGTGTCGGCGGCGGTGCGCTGCTCGGCGGCGTAGGTGTCGGCCTGCTCGCGGGTTTCGGCGGCGTACGCGTCGGCGGCGGTGCGCTGTTCGCCGGCGTAGGCCTCGGCGGCCTCGCGGACCTCGGCGGCGTGCTTGTTCGCCGCCTCGCGGACCTCGGCGGTCTCGGCGGCGGTGCGTTCGGTGAGGTCGGTGGCGTGCTGTTCGGCCTCGGTGCGGACGCGGTCGGCGTGGGCCTCGGCGGCTTCGCGCTGCTGGGTGGTCTCGCGCTGGGCGAGGGCGCGCAGCTCCGCGGCGGCCTGCTCGGCCTCCGCCCGGGTCCGCGCCGCGGCCTCCTCGGCCTCCTCGCGGGCGGCCTCGGCGGCGTCCAGGTGCTCGGAGGTCTCCTCGCGCTCCCGCCGCAGCCCCTCGGCGGCCTCCTCGCGCTCGCGCAGGCTCTCCTCGCGCAGCGCGTTCGCGGCGGCCTCGGCCTCGGCCCGGGCGCGGGCGGCCTCGGTGTCGGCCTCGGTGCGCACCCGCTCGGCGTCGGCCACCGCGGCGTCCCGGACGGCGGCCGCCTCGGCCTGCGCCTCGGTGGTCAGGGCCTCCGCCGCGGCGGTCGCCTCGGCACGCACCCGCTGGTCGAACTCGATTGCGTCGCGCCGGAGTTCGGCGGTCTCGCGCTCGGCGGCGGCGCGGTTCTCGGCGGCCGCGGCCTTGGCGGCGGCGAGTGCGTCCTGGCCCTGCTGCTCGGCGGCGCCGGTGATCTTCTCGGCCTCGGCGCGGGCCCGGGTGAGGGTCTGCTCGGCCCGTCCCTGGGTCTCGGCGGCCTGCTCCTGGGCCTGCTCGCGCAGCCGCTCGATCTCCCCGGCGGCACCCGCGCGCAGCTCGTCCGCGTCGGCCTTGGCCTTGGTGAGGAGCTCCTCGGCGTTCTTCGCCGACTCCTCGATCTGGACGACGGCCTGCCGGCGGGCCTCGCCGCGCACCCGGTCGGCCTCGGCGGCGGCCTGGGCGCGCAGCTCCTCGGCCTCGGCCCGCAGCCGGGCCGCCTCGTCCTGCATCTGCTCGATCCGCTCGCGGATCGCGGCGGCGTCGTCCAGGGCGGCGTTCTGGGCCTGCTCGACGGCGGCCTGGGCCTGCTCACGCAGCCGCTGTGCCTCGGCGGCGGCCTCGGCGCGGATCCGTTCGGCCTCGGCGGCGGCCTCGCCGCGCGCCGTCTCGGCGTCCTTGTTGGCCCGGCCGAGGATCTCCTCGGCGGTCTTGGCGGCCTTGGCGAGGTGGACGGTGGCGTCCTTGGCGCCGGCCGCCCGGCCCTCCTCCTCGGCTTCGCCGCGCAGTCGCCGGGCGTCGGCCTCGGCCTGCGCGCGCAGCTCGGCGACGTCCCGCTCGGCCAGGGCGCGCAGCTCGGCGATCGCCGCCTCGGCCTCGGCCTTCAGCTGGGTGGCCACCGACTCGGCGGTGGCCCGAAGCCGTTCGCTCTCCTCGGCCGCGGCGGCCTTGGCGGCGTCGGCCTCGGCCTGCTTGGTGATGGCTTCGGCGCGGACGGCCTCGGCCTCGGCGCGGATCGCCGAGGCTTCCTGGGTGGCCTGGGCGACCATCCGGGCCACCTCGGCCCGGGCGGTCTGCGAGCGCTGCTCGTTGGCGGCCTCGCCGTCGGCGACCCGGCGCTCGGCGGCGGCCTCGGCATCGGCCTGGAGCCGCTCGGCGGCCTGCTCGGCCTGGGCGCGCAGTTCGGCGGCCTCGCGGCGGGTGCGCTCCGCCTCGGCGATCGCCTCGGCGCGCAGCCGGTCTATCTCGGCCTTGGCCGCGGCGAGCTGCTGCTCGGCCCGCTCCTGTTCGGCGGTGGCCTGCGCCTTGAGCCGGCCGATCTCGGCCTGGGCGGCGGCCAGCTGGCCCTCGGCGGCGGCGTGCGCGGCGGCCAGCTGTTGCTGGGCCTCGCCGCGGGCGGCGTCCACGTCGGCGGCGGCCTGGGCGCCGGCCTGCTGGGCCTGCTCGGAGGCGGCGCGCAGCAGGCGCTCGGCGTCGTTCTGGGCCCGCTGAAGGGCGGCCTCGGCGGCGGCCTGGGCCTCGCCGCGGGCGGCGTCCACGTCGGCGGCGGTCTGGGCGCGGGCCTGGTCGGAGAGGGCGACGGCCTCCGCGCGGGCGGCGGCGACCATCCGCTCGGCCTCGGCGCGGGCCTCCTGGAGCAGCCGCTGCGCCTCCTGCTCGGAGCCGGCCCTGGTCTGCTCGGCCCAGCCGTTGACGTGCTGCTCGGCGGAGCGGCGCAGCTCGGCGAGCTCGTCCTCCAGCTGGCGGCGGCGGGCGGCGAGGTCGGCCTCCAGCCGGGCGGTGCGCTCGGCGGCCTCGGCCATGATCCGCTGGGTGGCGGCCTGGGAGTCGCGCAGCTGGCGCTCGGCGTCGGCGCGCAGCTGCTGGGCCTGCATCTCGGCGGTGCGGAGCATCTGCTCGGCCTGGCCGGAGACGGCGTCGAAGGCGCGCGGCTGGGCGAGCATGCGGCGGGACTCGTGCAGCTTCGCCCGCAGCACCTCAACCTGGTAGGCGAGGTCCTCGGCGTGCTCGACTGCCTTGTCCCGCTCCTTCCGAGTCCGACCCATCTCGGCCTCGAACTGGGAGAGGTGATCGTCAACCTCGTAGCGGTCGTTGCCCCGCACTCCGCGGTCCCATCCATCTCCTGGTCGCGTCCTCGACCCGGCCGGTGCCGGGCTCCCGTATCCCGGGTGCCGGTCCGACTGGCTCCTTGCATCCGCAGCCGGTGGACGGTCCCCCGTCATGCCGGGGCCGCCCGCCGCGGTCGTCGGAGTCCGGGGCGTGGGAGCGCGGGGTTCCGCGTTCCCCCGTCCGGGTGGACTCCTGGGCGAACTCTTGCCTTGTGGAGAATGGTGACAGATCCGTCTTGCGACTGTTCAGCCGTGCCCGCGTAATGGACTCCCCTTGCGACGGGCCGTCCGCCGGCGGGCGGACTGGCCTGTCTTCGGCCGTGCCCGTCGCCTCCGTCCCCCGGAGCCTTCGCGCACCTGGGCATTGTAGTGGGAGCGCACTGCGGGGGAATGGCCGCAGGGGTGTTTTCCGGCTCTTCCGCCAGGTTACTGACGGGTCATGACCGACGAGGCGTCGGCTGCCCCGGGGCGCCGGGCGCCCCGGGGCGGTCCGGGAGGGGATCAGTGCTCGTCGTGGCCCTGCTGCGCGGAGGTCACCAGCTCGGTCAGCACGCCGCCGCAGTCCTTGGGGTGCAGGAAGGTGATCCGCGAACCCATCGAGCCGATCCGCGGCTGGTCGTAGAGGACCCGGATGCCCTTGTCCCGGATGGCCTCGGAGTCGCCGTCCACGTCGGCGGTGCCGAAGGCGATGTGGTGCACGCCCTCGCCGTTCTTCTCCAGCCACTTGGCCACGGTGGAGTCGGGCCGGGTGGGCTCCAGCAGCTGGAGGTAGGAGGCGCCGCCGTCGTCGGTGCCGTTGATCCGGAGCATCGCCTCGCGGACGCCCTGCTCCTCGTTGACCTCGGAGTGGAAGACCTCGAAGCCGTAGGTGGCGCGGTAGAACTCGACCGTCTTGTCGAGGTCTCGGCAGGCGATGCCGATGTGGTCGATGCGGGTCAGCACGACGGCCTCCGGTGGTGGGAGAAGGTGGTGGCGGGAAGGTGCACCCAGTGCAGCGCATGGCCCGCGACGGGCGCCAGTGCCGGGCGTGCGAGCCTGCTCACACGGGCGGTGGTTCACCCGGGGCGGGTCGGCACGGTGTTGACTGGATGGTGCCAGTGCGCTCGATCACACCGTCGCTCCGGTGACGGGCGGGTAACAGGTCAGTACATTGAGCGCATCCTCACCTGGCCACGACGTGCGAAGGGGCCCGTCCCATGACCAACACCACCTCTGTGATCGTTGCCGGTGCGCGGACCCCGATGGGCCGCCTGCTGGGTTCCCTCAAGGGCTTCTCCGGTGCCGACCTCGGCGGCGTCGCGATCAAGGCGGCCCTGGAGCGGGCCGGGATCACCGGCGAGCAGGTCCAGTACGTGATCATGGGGCAGGTGCTCCAGGCCGGCGCCGGCCAGATCCCGGCCCGCCAGGCCGCCGTCAAGGCCGGCATCCCGATGAACGTCCCGGCGCTGACCATCAACAAGGTCTGCCTCTCCGGCCTCGACGCCATCGCGCTGGCCGACCAGCTGATCCGGGCCGGCGAGTTCGACATCGTGGTGGCCGGCGGCCAGGAGTCGATGACCAACGCCCCGCACCTGCTGCCGAAGTCCCGCG
>NZ_JBSFKQ010000033.1:0-87445 GCF_053598615.1 Kitasatospora sp. NPDC001095
CCACGTGATCATTCTGACGGTCCAGCGTCGCCCGGCACGGCAACCGGGCGACACGTCACGACGGGGCGAACGTTGCCTGATGCGGCACTAGGGGGGACGGGTGACAGATGACAGCTGACAGATTTCGAAATCTGTCAGCTGTCATCCGTTCGCTGTCATCCGTCTGCTGTCATCCGTCTGCTGTCATCTGTTCGCAGCCAGCCGCCGGCCGCCGGGCTGTCAGCCGTCAGCCGCCCGACCCGCTCCGGCTCCCCCGGGCCTCCGTGTCCGCCGCGCCCCCGGCACCGACGGCGCGCAGGCGGCTCGCGGCGGTGGCGGCGAGCTGGGGGGCGAGCCGGGCCACGTCCCGGGAGCCGACCACCGCGATCATGGTCGGCAGCAGCCAGCGGACCGGCTGCATCCCGCGCAGCCAGGCCTGCGCGTAGACGTGGGCGGACCGGCGGGCGATCCCGGCGACGATCCGCTCCACCGCGGGTTCCAGCGGGTACGTCTTGTTCGCCGGCCACGGCAGCCGGGATCGCATCTGCCTCAGCACGGCGTCCTGGTCGGCCCCGCGCACCATGTCGGTGTCGGTCCAACTCAGGTACCCGACACCGACCTTGATCCCCTGGTACGCCACCTCGGCACGGATCGAGTGGGCGAAGGCCTCCACCCCGGACTTGCTGGCGCAGTAGGCGCTCATCAGCGGCGCGGGGGTCAGCGCGGCGAGCGAGGCGATCTGGAGCAGGTATCCGCGGCTCTCGGCGAGCGCCGGCAGGAAGGCCCGCGCGGTGGCCACGCTGCCGAGCAGGTTCACCTCGATGACCCGGCTGAACGCCTTGTGGTCGCTGTCGGCGAGCGGCCCGCCGATGGCGATCCCGGCGTTGGCGACGACGGTGTCGATCCGCCCGTAGTGCTCCTTGATCCGGCGGGCGGTGTCCTCCAGCGCCTCGAGGTCGGTGACGTCCACCTCCCAGCTGGTGGCGGACGGACCGCACCGCTCGGCGACGTCCTTCAGCTCCTCCGGCTCCAGCCCGAGCAAGGCCACCTTGGCCCCGCGCCGGGCGAGCTTACGGGCCAGCGACGCGCCGACGCCGCGCGCGGCCCCGGTGACGACGACGACCTGCGCGGACAGCGGCGGGATGGCGTTCATGCGACGGAGGTCCTCTCCTCGACGGAGGCGGGAACGGTGCCGACGGGCTCGGCACCAGCGACGGCACCAGCGACTGAAGCGGCGGCGGAAGCGGCGGCCAGGTACGCCGAGGCCATCCGGTGGATCTCGGCGGCGACCTCGTCCGGGCGTTCCAGCGGCGACATGTGGCCGACCCCGGGGAGCAGCAACAGCCCCTGCGGGTCCTGGAGTTCGGCGACGATCCGGTGGGCGTGCACCGGCGGGGTCAGGCGGTCGGCGGTGCCGACCACCACCGCCGTGGGCGCGGCGAGCCGGGCGAGCCCGGCGTGGACGTCCAGCCGGTCCAGCACCGCGGCCCAGTTGGCGCGGACGGCGGTCGGGCAGGCGTGCACGATCCGGGCCGTCGCCTCGACCTGACCGGCGGGCGAACCGGGCCCCATGGTCGCGTACTTGAGCGCCACCCGGCTGACCGGCGAGACCGGCCCGAGCGGCATCCGGGAGCGCAGCAGCTGCCGGTGCAGGAGGCGCCGCAGTCCCGGGGAGCGTACGGCCGGTGGCAGGACGGTGAGTTCGGCCACCAGGTCGCCGGGCCCGGTGGAGATCAGGACGGCCGCGGCGGTGCGTTCGGCGACGTCGGGTCGGCCGCCGGCGGCCATGATGGTCATCCCACCCATGCTGTGTCCGGCCAGCACGGCCCGCTCGCCCGCCGGAACGGTCCGCGCGAGCACGGCGGAGAGGTCCTCGGCCAGTGCCCGGGTCGAGTAGCGGGCCCGGCTCGGCGGGATCTCGCTGCGTCCGTGGCCGCGCTGGTCGTAGGCCACCACCCGGTAGCGGTCGGTCAGTCGGCGGATCACCGGGGCCCAGAAGGCGGTCGAGCAGGTCCAGCCGTGCGCGAGTACCACGGTGGGCGCGCCGGGCCGGCCGTGCACCTCGACGTGCAGCCGGATGCCGTCCGCCGACCGGATGCTCAACTCCTCCGCCGGAACCGGTGGTTCGTACCCATCGGGGAGGTGGACGCCGCTCATGCGGAGACCTCCTGGTCGGCGGTGCGGGCGGCGGTCGGTGCGGCGCGCATGATCAGTTCGTACTCGCCGAGGTCGACCTTGCGGGTGGCCCGGCGGAACGAGGTGGTGGAGCCGGGCCAGAGCACGGTGTTCTTGCCGTTCGGGTCGAGGTACCAGCTGAGGCAGCCGCCGGTGGTCCACACGGTGCGGTCCATCCGGTGCTGGAGTTCGAGGTTCCACTGCCGCTGGGCGCGCGCGGTGGGCTGCATCGCGGCGGCTCCGATCGAGCCGAGCGTGGCCAACGCGTCGATCATGTAGTTCAGTTGGGACTCGATCATCAGGATCATCGAGCTGTTGCCGAGGCCGGTGTTGGGCCCGATGACGAAGAAGAGGTTCGGGAAGCCGTTCACGGTCGAGCCGCGCAGCGCCTCCATGCCGTCTTTCCACTCCTCCGCCAGGCTGGTGCCGTTGGCACCGAACACCCGGGCGCCGATGGGCATGTCGGTGACGTGGAAGCCGGTGCCGAAGACGATGGCGTCCACCTCGTGCTCGCTGCCGTCGGCCGCGACCAGGGTGGAGCCGCGCAGTTCGCGCAGGCCGGAGGAGACGACCTCGGTGTTGGCCGCCGCGAGCGCCGGGTAGTAGGTGTTGCTGAGCAGGATGCGCTTGCAGCCGATCCGGTAGTCCGGGGTCAGCTTGGCGCGCAGCGCCGGGTCGGGGACGCCCTGGGCGATGTGGCGTTCGGCGAGCCGCTGGACCAGGCGCAGCAGTCCGGGGCGGCGCACGAAGGCGTCCACCTGGATCTCGCGGAGCGCGAAGAGGGTGCCGCGGCGGATCTTGGTGGTGACCGGCAGGCGGCCGTGCAGCCACCTCTCCAGCTGGGTGATCTCGCGGTCGCGGCGCGGCAGCACCCAGGCCGGGGTGCGCTGGAAGACCGTCAGCTTTCCTACCTTGGGCTGGATCGACGGGATGATCTGGGCGGCGGAGGCGCCGGTGCCGACCATCGCGACGCGCTTGCCGGTGAGGTCGAAGTCGTGGTCCCAGCGGGAGGAGTGGAACACCTTGCCGGGGAACCCGCTGAGCCCGGGCAGGTCGGGGATCTGCGGGTCGGCGAGCGGTCCGGCGGCGGAGACGATGGCGTCGGCGGTCCACTGGCCGGCCGAGGTGGTGATCCGCCAGTGGGTCCGCTCGCTCTCCCAACGGGCTTCCAGCACATCGGCGTTGAAACGGAGGTGGGGTCGGAGGCCGAAGACGGTGGCGACCTTCTCCAGGTAGGCGCGGATGTCCGGCTGGCCGGAGAAGCTGCGCGGCCAGTCGGGGTTGGGCGCGAAGGAGAAGGAGTAGAGGTGCGAGGGCACGTCGCAGGCACAGCCGGGGTAGCTGTTGTCGCGCCAGGTGCCGCCGACGGAGTCCGCGCGCTCCAGGACCACGAAGTCGGTGATCCCGGCGCGGCGCAGTCGGACCGCGGCGCCGAGGCCGCCGAAGCCGGAGCCGATCACCGCCACCCGGACGTGTGGGACGGACTCCTGCGCAGCGGCGGTGTCGATCGCTGCGGACGCGCCGGAGCCGGGGCGCTTGCTGCTGGATGCCATGCGGCAACCTCCTGAGGGTGGGACGGTGATCGTCGCGCTCTCCCGGGGGTCTGCGGCCCCGGGACCTCCCGGGGGCTCGCCTCCGGGACCCCGCCAATCGCGCCAGCAATCACTGGCATCGTTGGCAGGGTAGCCCTTGCTGACACCGGATGGAAGAAGCACGACAGCTCCGGTTCGGGGATCGTTCCGAGCCGACGGTCCTATGCTGATCGCCGTGGACAAGGTCAGAGCTGCTGCGGGCGACAGAAAACGCGAGTACCGGGTGGAGGAACTGGCCGAGGCCGCCGGCATCACCACCCGCACCCTGCGCTTCTACCGCGAGCGCAAACTGCTTCAGCCGCCCCGCAAGGAGGGCCGCATCGCCTGGTACGGCGAGGAGCACCTGGCCCGGCTGCGGATGATCGGCGAACTGCTCGAACGCGGCCACACCTTGGGCGGCATCGCCGAGCTGATCGGCGCCGGGGAGAGCGGGCGGGACGTCGCCGGACTGATCGGGCTGGAGGCGGCGATCGTCGCACCGTGGTCGGACGAGACGCCGGTGCGGCTGGACTGGGAGGAGCTGAAGGCGGCCTTCGGCGACCAGCTCACCGAGGAGAACACCGCCGAGTCGATCGCCCAGGGCTACATCACCGTCGAGGAGGACGGCATCACCCACGTCAGCCGCCGGCTGATGGACGCCACCACCGAGTTGGTGGCGGAGGGGGTGCCGCTCTCGGCGGTGCTGGAGGCGAGCCGCCGCACCCGTGAGCACGTGGACGCCATCGCCGAGATCTTCATCGAGGTGGTCACCGAACACCTGCTCAGCGCGCTCGCCACCGACACCCCGCTGCCGCGCGGCGAGGCGGCCCGGCTCACCGAGCGCATCCTTCGGGTCCGGCCGCTGGCACGGACCGTCGCGGACGCCCAGTTCACCCTCGCGATGGACCGGCGGGTCCACGTCGAGTACGCCGAACTCCTGCGCCAGCGACGGGAGAACGGCTCCGAGGCGTAACCGGGCCACTGTCCGGGCAGGGATTCCGGCGCCCCGCCCGTACGTTGGAGGTGCCGCCGATGCCCCGACCGCTCAGCCGCCGCACCGCTCTCGGCCTTGCCGCCGGGATCGCCCCCGGGCTCGTGCTCGCCGCGTGCGGGGCCGGCTCCACGGCGTCGAGCTCCGGCTCGTCCGGATCTTCCGGCACTGGCGGAACGGGCGGGACCGGCGGCGCTGGCGACACCGGCAGCACCGGCGGGCCCCGGACGGTCCGGCACGCGCGCGGCGAGAGCACCGTACCGGCGCGGGCGAGCCGGGTGGTGGCCCTGGACAGCGACGCGCTGGACTCGGTGGTCACCCTCGGGCTCGCCCCGGTCGGCACCACCACCGTCGCGGCGGGTGCCGCCTTCCCCGCCTACCTGCCCGCCGAACGGCTGGCAGGTACGAAGCCCGTCGGGGCCATCGGCCAGCCCAGCCTGGAGACGATCGCCGCACTGCGGCCGGACCTCATCCTGAGCAACCAGGTCCGCGACGACAGGCGGTACGACGAACTGTCGAAGATCGCGCCGACGGTGCTCACCCGGACCACCGGGCCGACCTGGAAGGAGAACGTCCGGCTGCACGCCGAGGCGCTGGGTCGGACGGCCGAGGCCGACGCGGCGGACGCGGCGTTCCGGGCGAAGCTCCGGGACCTGGTCACCGCGCTCGGCGGGCCGGCCAGGGCGGCGGCCACCCGGGTCGAGATGGCCCGCTTCCTGGCGGGCGCGCCGACCAGGCTCTACCTGAACGACACCTTCGTCGGCTCCCTGCTCAAGGACCTCGGGCTCGGCCGGCCCGCCAACCAGGACAAGACCGGCTTCTCGATGGAGATCAGCCCCGAGCAGGTGGACCAGGCCGCGGCGGACGTCATCTTCTACTCCGTGTACGGGGACGAGGCCAAGTCCGACCAGGGGAAGATCACCGGAGGGGCGCTCTGGAAGAACCTGGACGCCGTGAGGAGCGGGCGGGTGTTCCGGGTGGACGACGGTTTGTGGATGCTCGGCATCGGCTACACCGGGGCCGGGCTGATCCTGGACGAGATCCGCAGGGACCTGGTGCCGACGGTCGGGTGACGGGTGCCGGGTGACGGGTGCCGGGTGACGGTGCCGGATTTCAGATGTCAGCCGTCAGCTGACGGAGTTCATCATCTGTCATCTGAACTCCGTCATCTGTCACCGACCGCCCGCCGGCGCCAACCGCCCGGTACTCGCAAGGAAGGCCACGAACCCGCCGAGGACGATCCAGCCGGGCCAGCCCGCCAACGACATGGTGAGCGGGTCCAGCTCGGCGTCGGGGTCCGCGAACTCCCGGACCATCGACACGCTCATGCTGCTCGCGAAGGCGTGCGCCACCACCGCCGGGACGACCGACCCCGAGCGCAGCCTCAGCCAGGTGAAGACCGGCACGACGAGCACACAGCTCACCGTCAGCGCGGGCACCGCCAGGTACCAGGGCCTTCCCGGGTACTGGCCACCCATCAGCAGCGTCGGCAGGTGCCAGAGCGCGAAGGCCGTCCCGGTGAGCAGGTACGCCCGCACCAGCACCCCTGCACCGCCGCCTCCGCCACCACTACCGTCACCGCGTCGCAGCAGCCGGGGGAAGAGGAAGCCCTGCCAGCCGATCTCCTCACCGAAGAACAGCGGCAGCGACAGCACCAATCCGATCAACCCCCGGGCCGCCCACGCAACGACCCGCCCCGGATCCAGCGAGCCGAAGCCGGCGAAGGGGTAGCTGCCCGCCAGGGCGCCGAGCACCAGCGCCGCGGCCGTCAGCCCGCCGAGCACCCCGAGCGGCAGCAGGCAGGCCCGGACCGCGCGCCACCGCGGCCGGGGCAGGCGCAGCGCGAGCGCCTCCCGCACTCCGCCGCCGCGTTCGACGAAGCGGACCACGAGCAGCGCCGCCAGCGCCGGGGCCAGCATGGCGGCCCCGATGCAGAGTTGCTCCAGGGCACCGGTCTCTTCCCGGGCGTCGGCCCGCCGGTACCCGTCGGCGAGCAGCGGTGCCATCGCCGCCCACATCCCGGCGTAGGCGAGCACCAGGTAGACCAGCAGGCCGCGCCGCCGGACGGCGCTCGTCGGGGTTCGCGTCAGTAGCGTCATGTCGGGGACGTTACGGACCTCGGGCCCGTTCCCGGAACCAAGTGCACTGCCACCCGCGGTAGTTGTCCACTACCACCGCGATGGTCGAGTTTTCTGGGTGTACGGGAGCCCGGCAGAGGTGCTACGTCACGCCCCGCTCTCCGCCGCCCGCCACCCGTCATGCCGCGAGTCACCACGAAAGCTGCACGAGAAGGAAAATTGACGTATCGTCAGGCGTCACACAGCGGGGGCGACGGTGGTCCGCTCACCGTCGCCCCCGCCGTACTCCCCCGCCGGCCGGCACCCACGGCCCGGCGGGGCCTCGACACTGTCCCGGGCCGGGCCCGATCGGTTCAGGCCCGGACCTTGACCTCGGTCCGGATCAGTTGACGTTGACCGCCGTCCACGTGGCGGCGACCGCGTTGTACTCCGCACTGCCCGAGCCGTACAGGTCGGCCGCCGCGCTGAGGGTGCCCGCACGGGCGCCCGCGTAGTCGGTGGTGGAGGTGAAGTACGTGGTCAGCGCGCGGTACCAGATCTGCGCGGCCTTGTCGCGGCCGATGCCCGCGAGCGTGGAGTTGTCGTACGTCGGGCTGTTGTAGCTGAACCCGTTGATCGTCTTCGCGCCGCTGCCCTCGGACAGCAGGTAGAAGAAGTGGTTCGCCACCCCGGACGAGTAGTGCACGTCCAGGTTGCCGACGTTCGCGTCCCAGTAGTCCGCCGAGCCGCCGTCCTTGCTCGGCTGGTCCATGTAGCGCAGCGGGCTGCCGTCGCCGCGCAGGTTGATCAGCTCGCCGATCCAGTAGTTCGGCGGGTTGGAGGGCAGGTTGGCGTACCACTCGACCATCGTGCCCATGATGTCCGAGGTGGCCTCGTTGAGGCCGCCGGACTCGCCCGCGTAGTTGAGGTTGGCGGTCGCCGCGGTGACGCCGTGGCTCATCTCGTGGCCGGCCACGTCGATCTCGGTGAGCGGTGCGGTGTCGTTGCTGCCGTCGCCGTACGACATGCAGAAGCAGCTGTCGTCCCAGAAGGCGTTGACGTAGCTGGAGCCGTAGTGCACCCGGCTCAGGGCGCCGACGCCGTCGTTGCGGATGCCGCTGCGGCCGAAGGTGCTCTTGTAGAAGTCCCAGGTGGTGGCGGCCCCGAACTGGGCGTCCACGGCGGCGGATTCGCGGTTGTTGACGGTTCCGTCGCCGAAGCTGTTGCTGGTGTTGGCGAACAGCGAGCCGGTTCCGTCGGTGCCGTTCTTGAGGTCGCTGGTGGACTGGCCGCCACGGCTGTCGTCCTTCAGCTGGTACTCCGAGCCGCTCTGGGCGGTGGTCAGCGGGACCTGGCCGACGAAGACGCCGTTGCCGGTGCCGGCCGCGGTCTGGACGGTCTCGTGGCCGGCGAGGGTGCGGCCGTCGGTGGCATCGGTGACCAGGATCTGACGGCTCGGGGTGCCGTCGGCGCGCAGGCCCTCGACGGTGGTGCGGTACGCCAGGCGGGGGTTGCCGTCGGTGGCCCAGACCATCAGCTCGGCCCGGCCGGCCTGGTGGACCTCGGTGAGCGGCGACTCGTCGGCGTCGGTGGTCACCCCGACGGTGGCCCTGACCGCCGCCGTGACCTGCGTGACGGCCTGGTCGGCGGAGAGCTTCGGGGTCAGGTTCGGCAGCGCGATCCGTGCCGCGACCGCCTTGTCGACCGACTTCACCGAGCCGTCGGCCTTCTGGTGCACGACGAGGTCGCCGCCGATCACCGGCAGGCCGGCGTAGGTGCGCTCGAAGCGCAGGTGGCGGGTGCCGTTCTTGTCCAGCACGGCGTCCCTGGCGACCAGTTGCTCCTTGTCGCCGAGCTTGAGCGCCTTGGCCAGCGGGCCGGCCTGACCGGCCGCCAGCTTGAGCACGGTCGCGTGCTGCTGGGCGGCCTGGGCCTGCAGCGAGGGGGTGGGAGCGGCCTGGGCGGCGGTGCTCACCTGGATCACACCGGTCAACAGGGCCGTGGCCGAGAGTACGGCGACGGCCGCGAGCTTACGCTTCACGTACGAGTCCTTCCGGGAAACCGCGTCTGGGCGCGGTCGCACCGCGTCCCGGGGGGCCGGGTCGGCACCTGTGGGGCGGGACGGGCACTGACGTGCGGGAACCCCGTGCAGTCGAGCGGCTCGCCACCGAGGGGTGGGGGTGGGGCTACCGCCGGGGGATGACCAGAAGCATGACAATCCAGCAGATGAATTGACAGGTCTGGTTCAGCGATTGGCCAGGTCCCGCCATTGGGTAAAGGGCGTCCAATCGACGGGCATACCAGGGCGATTCACCACATCCCACCGCGGGTCTCGACCCGTGCGACGGCCGACCGCCTGCACCTACGGGCACTCACCCGCCGAACGCCGGGGTGACTCGTGCGCCCGGCCGACCGTCGATCGACTTTTACATGTGTGTAGAAGATTCCATACGGTCCCTTGACACCCTGGTGGCGAGGTCCCGCCACCCGAACCCCCTTGCCCACCTGGCGAGTTCCTGCTATCGGCGCGCATCGGCCCGTACCTGCGCCCGGGCCTGTGGCCGGGCCTGAACCCGGGTCCGCGCGGCCTGGGCCGTCACTGGAGCCGCCACTCCTGGGCGGTGTTTCCAGGGGTGCAGGCGACCATGGTGACCGCGCTGCCGGGGCCGTTGTTGGTCATACAGCTCTGGTTCTGGTAGTCGCCGAGCGTGTACGAGCCAGCCGAACTCCCGGTGCGAACCGTCCAGTTGGTGAGGAAGCTGAATCCGCTGTTCAGGACGACCTTCCCGTCCATCGTCTGGACCATCAGCGGGCCTCCGTTGTTGCAGGCGTTGAAGAGGATCCACGAGCCGGGGTTGGTCGAACGCACCCAGCCGTACTGCGCGTGACCTCCGACCACGATCGGGTTGTCGCCGTTCAGGTTGTCGTCGCGCATGCCGATCGCACGGCCGTCCTTCACGCTGACGATGGTGCCCCAGCTGTTTCCGCCACAGGAGGCGGGCCGGCTCGGGCTCTGCGGGGCGCCGGTGGCGCCGCCACCGTTGGTCTGGGCCGGGGGCTGCGGGTTCTGGTTGGCGGGCGGGTTGGCCGGGTTGCCACCGGCGGGCTGGTTCGCCTGACCCGCCGACGCCCCGCCCGCGGCCGTTCCCGTACCGCCGGCCCGGTTGCCGCCGGAGCCACCCGGGCCGCCGCTGCCGCCCTGACCGGCGGCCGGGACCTGGGCGGCCGGGAGCTGCGGCTGGCCCTGGGCGGCGCCGGGCACCGGCTGGTCGGACCCCGGGGTGGCCGCCGGGGTGTCGGTCGGTGCCGGGGCGGCGGGCGCGGTCGTGGTCGCGGGCGCGGTCGCCGGCGTGGCGCCGCCCGGGTTCGCGGGGGCGGTGACCACCACGGTCGGCTGCGCGCCTGGCGGCAGGGCTGCATCGGAGCCGCCGGCACCGCGGTCGATCAGCAGGACGGTCGCCGTGCCCATCGAGATGACGACGGGGATGACGACGGGCACCAGAAGGGTGCGCCGCGGGCGCCGTCGGCCGGGTTCGGTGGGCGCCTGCGGCCCCACCTTCGCGACCTCGTCCGGCGCCGGGGTGCCGCCCTTCGCCAGGTCCACCGCGGCATCGCCCCCGGCCGGCTCCGCTGCCCGGTCCTCGGGTCGATCCGCCGTGACCCGCTCGGCCGGGTCCGCGGCACGGGCACCGCCCGCAGCCCCTTCGCCGGCACCGGGCCGCAGCGGGATGGTCCCGCTGTCGGCCGCGCCGGCCTTCCCGGGCACCCGCGCGCCTGCGGCGCCACCCTCCCCCGCGAGCGCCGCACGGGCCGCACGGGCCGCCGACGCCATCGCGGCGGCATCCGCGTACCGCTCCTCGGGCTTCTTGGCGAGCGCCCTGGCGACCAGTGCCCGCACCGACACCGGGAAGGTGTCCGGCAGTTTCGGCACCGGCTGGTTGACGTGCTTCAGCGCGATCTGGAGCGGCCCGTCACCGGAGTACGGCGGCCGGCCGACCAGCAGTTCGTAGCAGACGACACCGATCGAGTAGAGGTCGGTGGCCGGCCCGAGGTCCGCGCCCTCGGCCTGCTCCGGGGACATGTAGAGCGCGGTGCCGATGATCGCGAACGGGGCGGTGAGCTTGGTACTGGCGAGCGCCCGGGCGATGCCGAAGTCGGTGATGGCCACCCGTCCGTCGGCGCGCACCATCAGGTTGGACGGCTTGATGTCCCGGTGCACGATCTCCCGCCGGTGCGCGGCGTGCAGCGCGTCCAGCGCGCCGGCCACCAGGTCGAGGACGCGCTCGACGCCCATCGGGCCGGTGTCCTTGAGCACCCGGTCCAGCGGACGGCCGTCGATCAGCTCCATGACGATGTAGGCGCAGCGCTCCTCGCCGTCCCCGCCGCTCTCGCCGTAGTCGTGGACGCCCACCACGCCGGGGTGGTCGACCGCGGCAACGAGCTGGGCCTCGCGGCGGAAGCGCTGGGCCGAGGTCTCGTCCTCCAGCAGTTCCGAGCGCAGGATCTTGACCGCGACCCGCCGCGCCAGCACGGTGTCCTCGGCCTCCCAGACCGATCCCATCGCACCGCCGCCGATCTTCTCGACCAGCTCGTACCGCCCACCGAGCACGGTGCCCGCGCCGCTCATACCCCTGCTCCCCCGTGTCATGACCCCGCCCCCGCGGGTCGTCGGCACACAGTGTGCCAGAGGATGTCGAGGACTCAGTCGCGCAGTCCTGAAGAGGAATTGAGCATCGCTTGTCAGTCGGCGAGGAAGTACCGAGCACAGTCCGCGACCTTCCGACCGGCCGCGGCGACGGCCCGCGGCCGGTCGGACTGGATGGCGTGACCGGCGCCGTGAACGGTGCCGTGCGTTTCCCCGGACGGCGCTGCTGGCCATGTGCCGACGGGTCGGCCGGATCGGCCGGGTCGGCCGGGTCGGCCGGGTCGAAATCGGGCCTCAGGCCGGCAGGACCCGCTTCAGCAGGCCGAGCAGCGCATCCCAGTGCCGTTCGGCGGCCACCGCGTCGTAGCGGGTGGTGTCGGCCTGGGTGTAGCCGTGCGGGGCGCCTGCGTAGACCTCGGCCTTGTACCGGACGCCGGCGGCGGTGAGGGCCTCGGCGAGCCGGTCGATCTGCTCGGGCGGCAGCGCGGGGTCGTCGTCCGCGTGGCCGAAGTACAGTTCTGCGGTGATCCGATCGGCACCCAGGTGCGGGCTGTCCGGGAGGTCGGTGGCGAGGCTGCCGCCGTGGAACCCGGCCGCGACGGCGATCCGGTCCGGGTGGCTGGCGGCCGTGCGCAGCGCCAGCAGGGCGCCGCGGCAGTAGCCGGTCAGGCCGACCGGGCCGTCCTGGACCAGCGGGGACTCGGCGAGCCAGCGCAGGTACGCGTCCGCGTCGCGGGCGGTCGCCTCCGGGGTGAGCGTGTCGAGCAACGGGACGAGCCGGCCGAAGAGTTCGTCGGCCTGGTCCAGGTCTATGAGTTCCGGCAGTTCGACGACCGGCGAGCGGCCGTTGCGGTAGTAGGCGTTGGGGACGAGCACGGTGTACCCGGCGTCGGCCAGCCGGTCGGCCATGGCCTCCAGGTGCGGCCGGAGCCCGAAGGCGTCCATGTAGAGGATGACGCCGGGGTGGGCCCGACCGTCGTCGGGGTGGGTGAGGTAGGCGTCGGCGGTGCCGTCCGCCGTCGGGATGTCCACGAGGGTTCCGCGCACGGGCATGGTGAGGGGCGCTCCTTCCGGTTCGTCCGGCAGCGTATCCGGTGGGTCCGCGGCCCGCCCGTGCGCTTTTCGCCACAGCGCGGCCTCGCCCTCACAGCGCGGTCTCGCCCTCCCGGCGCGGCCCCCACACGCGGCGTGGCTTCGCACCCCGGCGCAACCACGATGCACGGCCAGGACGTGCCCGGGGAACGCCGGGGCCCCGCGGGGGCGTTGTGCGGGCATGGGGTGGATCGTGGGTGTGACGGCGGTGGTCGCGGCGGTGCTGGGGCTGGTCCTGCTGGCGGCGTGGCAGGTCCAGGACGAGGCCTCGTCACGGCCGCGTCAGCGCGGGCCGGGGACGGGGCTGGGTGTCGGCGGGCTGGAGGAGCTGCACGCGCTGTTCAGCCCGGGCAAGCAGGTGCAGATCGAGCAGAAGCACGAGCGGCTCGTGCTGCGGGACGACGCGCAGGCCGGAGCGCCGCCGCACTTCGGCGTGGACCTGGACCGGGGCGTGGCGGTGCTGCCCGACGGCGCCGGCGGGCGGACGCCCGGGGAGAAGGGGGCTCAGGACTCCCAGGTGCGGGAGCAGAGCACCAACCGGTAGCCGTCCGGGTCGGCCATCGTCACGCCGTACTCCTCCCAGTACGGGTTGTGGGACTCGACCCGGGTGCCACCGGCCTCCTCCAGCCTGGCGACCAGGGCCTCGTCCACCGGGGCGCCGAGGTAGACGACGAACAGGTCCTCCACCGTCGGAGTGGGCTCCAGCGGCCGTTCCGGGTCGTGGGTCAGCTCGAAGTGCCAGCTGCCGCCGGACGGACCAACCATCAGCAGGTCGTGCTTGCCGGGCACCCGCTCGGTGCTGCGCCACTGCACGTCGAGGCCGAGGCCGCCGACGTAGAAGCGCTCGGCCGCCGCGAGGTCGCGCGAGGGGCGGGCGATCCGTACCCGCGTCGTGGAATCGATCATGCGAGTGACCATAGCCGATGCCACTGACAGCGAACGGGCCCGTCCGGCAGTGCTGTGGACGGCCCGTCAGAGGCGGCCCAGCCGTTCCTCGTCGGAGGTCCGCGGGCAGGTCAGGCAGGCGGCCGCGGCGGGACCGACGGCGTAGTAGAGGCAGCAGCCGAGCCGGGTTCGGGTGTGGTGGGCGCGCCCGTCGGGGGTGTGCAGGCGGCGGAAGTCGGCGCCACCGGGGAGCGGCAGGGTGCCGCCGGGCAGGACGGCCTCGGCGGCGGCGACGGAGGCGTCCTCCTCGCCGAGCATCCGGCCGAGGTACCAGAGGGCGGAGGCCAGGTCGTCCGTCACCATGCCCCAGAGCGCGCGGTCGCGGCGCCGGGTGGGCCCGGCGAACGCGGCGAGCACCGGTTCGAGGTGCGCGACCACGGCGGCCCGCAGTTCGGCGCGCAGTTCGTCGTCGCCGGGGAGGGTGACGTGCCCGCGCGGGCGCAGGGCGAGCGCACCGGTGGGGGCGTGCAGCCAGAGGTCGGCGGCCTCGACGACGGGGACCCGGCGGGCGAGGTGCCAGGGCCCGGCGATCAGCAGGCAGACCGACCAGGCGTAGTGGTGGAGCAGCCGGGAGGCGGTGACGTGCGGTCGCGGGGCGCGGCCGTGCTCGTCGGCGATGCGGGCCTCAGTGCCGGCCAGGACGGCGGCCAACGCCGGTTCGTCGGTGATGAGTTCGGCTCCGGAGTACCAGCCGTCGGCGGCGCGCGGGTCAGGCTCTGCGGCGTCGAGCAGGCGCAGTTCGAGCACCGGGCAGAGCTCCAGCAGCCGCCGGTAGTCGGCGACGAGCGCCGAGGACGCGGCGGGCACCGAGGACGCAGCGGGCACCGAGGATGCGACGGGCACCGAGGATGCGACGGACGCCGCGGACGCGACGGACGCAACGGGCGCGACGGGCATGGGTGTTCCGGGAACCATTGGCACTCCCGTGATCGATTCTGCATGATCGATTAAGGTGAGGCTCACCTTACAACGCTTCACGGTCGAGCCAACCGAAGCTTGACGAATTTAGGTAAAGCTAACCTAAGATATTGCTTCGTGCTGAGAACCGACCCGCCGGCCTCCACAGCCCCGGCGACGCCTCGTTCTCCGGCGATCCGGCAGCCCCTGCTGCTGCTCGCCGGCGTGTGCGCGCTCGTGCTGTGTGCCGCCCTGAGCCTCGCTCTGGGCTCCCGCTCCATTCCGCTCTCCACCGTGGTCGACGCCCTCACCGGTGCCGCCCACGGCGGTGACGCCGATGTGGTGACGGGCCTTCGGGTCCCGCGCACCCTCGTCGGGCTGGCGGTCGGGGCCGCGCTCGGCGTCGCCGGGGCGGTCGCCCAGGGCGTCACCCGCAACCCGCTGGCCTCCCCGGTCACCCTCGGCATCAACGCCGGCGCGAGCCTCTTCGTGGTCGCCGCGATCTACGCGCTGGACCTCGCCCGCCCGGTCGAGTACGTCTGGTTCGCCTTCGCCGGTGCCGCCGTCGCCGCCGTCGGCGCGTACGCGATGTCCCGGCGCGGCGGGGACCTGGACCCGGTCCGGTTGGCGCTCGGCGGCACCGTGCTCACCATGGTGCTCACCTCCTGGACCTCCGCGCTGATGCTGGCCAGTCACCGCACCCTGGACGAGGCCCGGTTCTGGTTGGCCGGCTCGATCGCCGGCCGGCACCTTGACACCCTCGCCCCCGTCCTGCCCTTCCTCGCGCTCGGTCTGGTCGGCGCCCTCGCCATCGCTCCCGCGCTCAACGCGCTGGCGCTCGGCGACGAGACTGCGCAGGCCCTGGGCGTGCCGGTGGCCCGGATCCGGCTGGCCGGCGGGCTGGCCGTGGTCCTGCTCGCGGGCAGCGCCGTCGCCGTGGCCGGACCGGTCGCGTTCATCGGGCTGGCCGCACCGCACCTGGTCCGTCCGCTGCTCGGCAACGACCACCGCTGGCTGCTGCCCGGCTGTCTGATCACCGGTCCGCTGCTGCTGCTCGGCGCCGACGTGCTCGGCCGGCTGGTGGTACGGCCGTCCGAGATCGAGGTCGGCATCGTGACCGCCTTCCTCGGCGCGCCGCTGCTCGCGGTGCTGGCCCGGAAGGTGGCCAAGTGAGCGCGATCGCGCTGCCCGTCCGGGGCCTCGCCCGCCGCCGCGCCCGTACCGCCGCCTGGTCGCTGGTGGCCGCCGCCCTGCTGGTGCTGCTGACCGGGATCGCGCTCGGCACCGGCCAGGTCGGCATCCCCGCCTGGGACGCGCTGCGCGCGCTGGTCGGGCAGGGCGAGCCCGGGAACGTCCTGGTGGTGCAGCAGTTCCGCGCGCCCCGGGTGGTCTCGGCACTGATCGCGGGCGCCGGGCTGGCGGTGGCCGGCTCGATGCTCCAGCGGCTGTTCCGCAACCCGCTCGCCGCACCCGACACCATCGGCATCACCGGCGGCGCGTCCTTCGGCGCCGTGCTGATGCTCGCCACCGGCGCCTCCCAGCAGCTGATCCCGCTGGCCGCGGTCGGCGGCGGTCTGCTCGCGGCGCTGTTGCTCGGCGGCTTCGCCTGGCGCTCCAAGATGGCCGTCACCCGGCTGGTGCTGGTCGGCCTGGCGGTCCAGCAGGGCCTGGCGGCCGCCGTGAACCTGATGATCGTACGGTTCCCGGCCGAGCTGGCCTCCTCCGCTCTCCAGTGGACCACCGGCTCGCTCTACGGCCGCAACTGGGCCGAGGTGTGGATCGGCGGCACCGCGATCGCGCTGACCACCCTCGCCCTGCTGCTCTGCCAGCGGCGGGTCGCGGTGCTCGACCTCGGCGACGACTCGGCCGGCGGCCTCGGCCTCAACCCGGCCCGGGACCGGCTCTGGCTGCTGCTGCTCACCATCACCCTGGCCTCACTGGCCGCCGCGCTCACCGGGCCGGTCGCCTTCGTCGCGCTCGCCGTCCCGCACCTGGTCCGGCTGCTCGCCGGGCCGCCCACCCTCGGCACGCTCGGCCTCACCGCGCTCACCGGCGCCGTGCTGCTGCTCTCCGCCGACCTCCTCGTGCTGCACGTGATCCCCGTCCACGGCCTGCCGGTGGGTGCCGTCACCGCCACCCTCGGCGCGCCCTGGCTCCTGGTGCTGATGATCCGCCAGGGCCGGCTTCCCCAGAGGAGCAGCTGATGACCTCCGTCGAGACGACTGCCGGGACGGGTCAGGCCGCACGTGCGGCTACCGGTGCGGCCGTCGGTGCCGGTGCTGCCGCCGGCGCCGCCGTCGGTGCCGGTGCTGCCGCCGGTGATGCCCCCGGTGCCGCCGCGAACCGGCTCGCCACCCGGAGCCTCGGCCTGCGCTACGGCGACCGGACCATCGTGGACGGGCTCGACCTCGAACTGCCCGGCAACGCCGTCACCGCGATCGTCGGGCCGAACGCCTGCGGCAAGTCGACGCTGCTGCGCGGGCTGGTCCGGCTGCTCGACCCGGCCGCCGGGACGGTCACCCTGGACGGCGCCGACATTCACCGGATGCCCGCCCGGGCGCTCGCCAAGCGGATGGGCCTGCTGCCGCAGCAGCCCGTCACCCCGGAGGCCGTCACCGTCGAGGCGCTGGTGCGGCTCGGGCGCTACCCGCACCAGCGGATGCTCAGCCCGTGGTCCAAGGCGGACCAGGCGGCGGTCGAGGAGGCGCTGGAGCGCACCGGCACCGCCGAGCTGCGCGACCGTCAGGTGGACCGGCTCTCCGGCGGGCAGCGCCAGCGGGTCTGGATCGCGCTGGCGCTCGCCCAGGAGACCGACCTGCTGCTACTGGACGAGCCGACCACCTTCCTGGACCTGCGTCACCAGCTGGACGTCCTCGACCTGGTCGCCGACCTGCACGCCCAGGCCGGGCGCACCGTCGTGATGGTGCTGCACGACCTCGGGCAGGCCGCCCGGTACGCCGACCACCTGGTGGTGCTCAAGGACGGGCGGCTCGCCGCCGCCGGTCCGCCGTCGGAGGTGCTGACGGCGGAACTGGTGGAAGCCGTCTTCCAGGTGCCGTGCCGGGTCGTGCCCGACCCGGAGACCGGGACTCCGCTGGTCGTGCCGCGGGCGCGCGGACGCGGCGGCGCCACCGCGTCCGCCTCCTGAACCCGGGCTCCTGAGCTCCGCCTCGTGACCTCCGCCCTGCCGAACTCCCCCTTCCCATCCCCCCTCCCCGTCCCCCTGTTCGGGCCGACCGCCCGAACCGATCCAAGGAACCCCGATGAACCGCCGACTCCCCGTCGCCGTCCTCGCCGTCGCCCTCTCGACCACCCTGCTCGCCGCCTGCGGCAGCAACGGGGACGGCACCAAGTCGGGCGGCGACTCCGCGTCGTCCGCGTCCTCCGCCTCGGCCGCGACCGCCGCCGGGTTCCCGCGCAGCGTCAAGCACGCCGCCGGAACGGCCCAGATCAAGAGCCAGCCCAAGCGCGTCGTGGTGCTGGACAGCGGCGAGCTGGACGACGTCACGCTGCTCGGCATCACGCCGGTCGGCGCGGTGTCCCCGCACATGAAGACCGAGGGCGGGTTCCCGAACTACCTCAAGGACAAGATCAAGGACACCACGGACGTCGGCCCGATGAACGAGCCGAACCTGGAGCTGATCGCCTCCCTCAAGCCCGACCTGATCCTCTCCTCGAAGGTCCGCCACGCCAAGGTGTACGACCAGCTGAACGCGATCGCCCCGACCGTGCTGGCCGAGACCACGGGCTTCCCGTGGAAGGAGAACCTCGCGCTGTACGCCCAGGCGCTCGGCCGGGAGGACGACGCGAAGAAGGCGCTGGCCGACTACGAGGCGCGGGCGAAGAAGCTCGGCGAGGAGATCAAGGCGAAGAACAACGGGACGATGCCGACGGCTTCGGTGGTCCGCTTCGTGGCCGGCCCGACCCGCCTGTACGCCAAGGCCTCCTACAGCGGCGTGGTGCTCAAGGACGTCGGCCTGGCCCGTCCGGCCTCGCAGGACGTGGAGCAGAACATCGTCGAGGTCAGCGCCGAGCAGATCAGCCAGGCCGACGCCGACCTGGTGTTCGTCACCACCGCCGACGACCCGAGCAAGACCAAGGAGAGCGAGGTCCAGCAGACCCCGGTCTGGCAGGGCCTGAACGCTGTCAAGAACAACAAGGTGTTCAACGTCCCGGACGAGACCTGGATGTCCGGCATCGGCGTCCAGGCCGCCGACGCGATGCTCGTCGACATCGCCAAGGCCGCGGGCGTGGACGCGCCGAAGTAACCGTCGACAGCCCGGGCGAACAGATGACAGCCGTCGGACGAGCGATGACAGACGACAGATTTCAGATGACGGGTTTCAGATAACAGATTTCGAAAGTTGTCAGCTGTCATCTGTTCGCCCCTCCCGCTTCCGCCAGCCCCCGAGGACCCTCCATGCGGCTCTACCTGCTCGCGCTCAACCCCACCGACTCCGTCACCTCCGGCTTCCTGCCCGCCGCCGCCCGGCTCGGGCTCGACGTCACCGTCCTGACCGACGGCGCCGAAGCCCACCGTCGGGCCTACGCCGAGCTCCCGTTCCCCGCACCCGAGGTCCTGGAGTGCGACGTCCGCGACTTCCGCGCCGTCATCAGCCTCGTCTCCCGCCGCGCCCTGGCCGACCCGGAGCACGCGCCCGACGCGGTGTTCAGCAACAGCGACCACCTCCAGACCCAGACCGCGCTGGCCGCCGAGTACTTCGGCCTCCCGGCCAAGGACTGGAAGGCTACTTTGCGAGCCAAGGACAAGGGCCAGTTGCGCCGCCACCTCACGCTGACCGGCCTGGACACCGTCCGGTCCGCCGAGCTGGCCCCCGGCCAGGACCCGGCCGAGCTGGACGTGCCGTTCCCCTGCGTGGTCAAGCCCCGCGAGGGCGTGGCCAGCGAGGACGTCACCCTGGTCACCGACGCCGCCGAACTCGCCAAGCGCTGCGAGGAGATCCGACTCCGCAGAGCCGGCGCCACCCTGGTGGTCGAGGAGTTCCTGGCCGGGCAGCTGTGCACCCTGGAGACCCTCGGCGACGGCCGGCGACGGCACGTCCTCGGCGGGTTCCGTACCCGGCTCTCCCCGCCGCCGGACTTCATCGAGGAGGTGCTCACCTTCGTCCCGGCCCACCCGCAGCCGGTGGTCGACCAGGTCATCGCCCAACTCGACGCGCTCGGCGTCGGTTTCGGCGCCTGCCACACCGAGTTCGTGCTCCAGCCGGACGGCCGGGCCCGCATCATCGAGGTCAACTACCGCGCCATCGGCGACCAGTGCGACCTGATGCTGGCCGAGGTCCTCGACATCCCCCTGTTCGAACTCGTCCTCGGCGTCCACCTGGGCCGCGACCTGCCCGCCGACCTCACCGAGCGGTGCGCCGCCACCCCGCGCCGGGCCCGCAACGAGGTGGTCTGCGCCGACCGCGCCGGCGTCCTCACCGCCGCGCCCGGCCCGTACGACGAGGAGCGCGACGGCGTCCGGCTCGCCTACCGGCCCCTGCGCCCGCTCGGCGAGCGCCACGAGCACTACCGCACCAACCGCGACTACCTGGGCGTCGTCTGGGCGATCGGCGCCGACCAGGACGCGGTGGACGCAGCCGCCGCCCGCTTCCTCGCCGCCAACCGCTGGGAGATCACCCCATGACCGCCGGACAGGCGTCGACCGGTGCCGCACAGCGCTGGACCGCGGCCGAGCAGCTCACCCTGCGCGTGCTCTCCGCCCTGCTGCGTGAGGACGTCCTCGGCCTGCGCACCCTCGGCCGCGTCGAGGAGCGTACCGACGGCCACTGGCTGACCGTCCCCGGGCTTCGACTGGCCCTGCCCGTACGACCGGAGGGCTTCCAGTGCGAGTACGCGGCCCGGCTGCCACTGCTGGAGCCGGCCGGTCGGCGGATCACCGGCCCGGAAGCCGTCGTGGCGGCGCTCGCCGAGTCGGCCGAGGCCGAGGACCGGCCCGGCTGGGCGGCCTTCGCCGAGGAGTGCCGGCAGACCCTCGCCACCATGGAGTTGCACGAGCGGGTCCGCCCCGAGGTGCACGACCGGCTCGTCGACCTGTACGGCGAGGACCCGGCCGACTGGACCGGCCCCGCCGCCGCCCTCGGCCACGACACCCTGGCCGCCTACCTCGACCACCCCGTCTACCCCACCGCGCGCGGCCGCTCCGGCCTCACCGAGCCACAACTTCGTTTGTACGCCCCCGAGTTCCATTCCCCCTTCGAGCTGCGCTGGCTGGCCGTGCCGGCCGAGGCGCTGACCGTCCACGGCGGGCAGCCGCTGCCGAGCTGGTGGCCCACCCCGGCCTGGCTCGGCCTCGGCGACCGGTGCCCCGGCGAGGGCTGGGCCACCCTGCCGGTCCACCCGCTCACCGTCGGCGAACCCCTGGACGAGGCGCTGGCCGCCACCGGCCTGACCGGCCGCGCGGTGCTCGCCGAACGGCCGTACCTGACCGTCGTCCCGACCCTGTCCATGCGCACCGTCGCCGTCGTCGACGACCCCTCGTGCCACCTCAAGCTCCCGCTCGCCACCGCGACCCTGGGGCGCCTCAACCGCCGCACCATCAAGCCCGGCACACTGCTCGACGGCGCCGCCGGCCAACGGCTGGTCGAGGCCGTACTGGCGCGCGAGCCGCGCTTCGCCGGCCGTATCCTGCACGCCGACGAGCAGTCCTGGGCGCATGCCGGACACGAGCTGCTGGCCGTGCTGCTGCGCCGCTACCCGACCGGGCTGGAGCAGGCCGTCACCGTCCCGTTGGCCGCCCTGCTGGCCCCCGCACCCGGCGGCCGCCTCGTCCTGGACCACCTCGCCGACCGCTACTACCGAGGTGACGTCCTCGCCTGCTACGACGCCCTGTTGGAGCTGCTGCTGGACTGGCAGGCCACACTGTTCGGCCACGGTGTCGCCCTGGAGTCGCACCAGCAGAACACCTCGCTGGTGATCGACCGGGACGGCCTGCGGCTGCTCTACAAGGACGACGACGGCCCGCGCGTGCACACCGCCCGGATGACCGCATCGCTGGGCGAACTCGCGCCCGCCCGGGAGGAGTTCGACGACGCACGGATATTCGGCGAGGACGACCGGGCGCTCACTGACCTGTTCGCCACCATCACCGGCCACCTGTGCACCGGCGCCCTCGCCTTCGGTCTCGCCGACCACGGCCGGGCCGAACTCTCGGAAACCCTGGCTCTGTTGCGCAAGCGTACGGCCGAGGCCGTGGAGCGGATCGGGCCGGCGGGCGCACCGCTGCGGGCCGCGCTGCTGGACGCCGAGCGACTGCCGGTCAAGGCCATGGTCACGGCCGGGACACTGCTCAGCAAGCAGCGTTCGGGCGCCGCCGACATCAACAAGCACTACACCAGCGGGCCCAACTATCTGCGCGAACAGGCCGGAGAGCCCCCGCACGACCGGCCGGGCGGCATCGTTCCGGACGGCGATTCGGATGACCACCCACACAACCACCCGCACGACCACCCGGTCGGTCTTCACGAGGACGGACTTCAGGACGGACTTCCGAACAGCCGGCGACGCACGGACGAGGCCGTCCGGTGACCGTGGAGACCCTGCCGCCGCAGTCGCAGCCCTCGGCCGACCGCTCCGGCGGGCTCGGCCGGCGCCAGGTGCACGCCGTCGCGGCCTGTTACTTCGTCGCCTCCTTCGCCGCGCTCGGCCTGCCGCCCTACCTGACCGCGATCCTGCCCTCGCTCGGCGACCCGCAGGCCCGCTGGGCCGGTGTGCTGTACATCGTCCCGACGGTGTTCAGCGCCCTCGGCGCGCCGCTGTGGGGCCGACTGGCCGACCGCTTCGGCCGCAAGCGGCTGCTGCTGCGCGCACAACTGGGGCTCACCGTCTCCTTCCTGCTGGCCGGAGCCGCCGACAGCCTGACCACGTTCACCCTCGCACTGGTCCTCCAGGGCTTCCTCGGCGGCACCTTCGCCGCGACCAACGGCTACCTGGCCGCCGCCCTCGACGGCCCCCGGCTCTCCCGCGCCCTCACCCTGATGCAGGGCAGCGCGCGGGCCGCGCTGGTGGCCGCGCCGATCCTGGTCGGGGCGCTCTCCCCGTGGATCGACCCGCACCGCCAGTACCTGGTGATGGCCGTGCTCCCGCTCGCCGCGGCGGTGTTCCTCTCGCTGCTGCCCGAGCCGGAGCGCCCCGAGACCGTCCCGGCGACCGGCGGCCGGCCCGTCGAGCGGACCGCCACGGTGTCCCTAATGCCGCTCTACGCCTTCGAGTTCACCTTCGTCTTCGCGACGGTGATCTCCTTCCCGTACCTGATCGCCCTCGCCGAACAGCGCCTGCCCGGCGTGGACGGCACCACCACCGGGGTGCTGTTCGCCCTGCCGCACCTGTGCTACCTGGTGTTCGCCGCCCGCACCCACACCGTGTTCCACTCCCGCCCGCACGCCGGCATCGCGCTCGGCTTCGGCTTCGTCGCGCTCGGCCTGGTCGGGCACGCGGTGGCGTACTCGCTGCCCGTGTTCGTCGCCGTCCGGCTGCTGCTCGGGGCCGGGCTCACGCTGGGGCTGGTCTGCCTCGCCGTGCTCGCCGCCGGCGCCGCCCAAGGGCGCCCGCCCGGGCGGATGTTCGGCACCCTCGAACTGGTCTCCAAGGGTGGCGCCGTCGCCGCCGGCGCCGTCGCCGCGCTGGCCAACGGGCGGTTCGGCGCCGCCGCCCCCGTGGTGGCCGGAACCGCCGCCGCCCTGCTGGCCGCCGTCGCAGCCACCACCCTCACCCTCCCGTCCCTCCGCCAGCGCTGGAGTCGCCGATGACCCCCGAGCAGTCCCCCCACTCGCCCAGGACCGACGACCCCCGCGGCACCGACGGCCGGCCCTTCGAGCTCGGAAGCCGAACCTGCGGCACCGACGAACTGCCCACCGCCGACGAGGCGGTGGTCCACACCCTGCTGAACTGCCTGTTGCGCGAGGTCTCCGCGCCCGAGCACCAGACCGCCGCCGACGAGGGCCGCCTGCTGCTGCGCCTGCCGCGCCGCGGCGTGCTGCTGCGGGTCGCGCTGCGCCGCACCTCGCTGCTCGGCGCGCATCGCTTCACCGGCCCGGTCGAGGCCGAACGCGACGGCGGCTGGGCCGAGTTGGACTGGCGGGAACTGGCCGAGCACGTCCGACACGAACTGGAGCTGCGCACCGGCACGGTGAACGAGGAGTTCCTCGACCAGGTCGCCTCCAGTCACCACGGCGTCCGCGAGGGCCTGGCGGGCCGACCGGCCGCCGGAACCGACCGCTACCTGGAGTCCGAGCAGGCGCTGCTGTTCGGCCACCGCTTCCACCCGGCCCCCAAGTCCCGCTCCGCCGCCCGCGGCGACTGGCGCAGCTACGCCCCCGAGTCCCGTGCCGCCTTCCCGCTGCACCACCTCGCCGTCCGGGCCGACCTGCTGGCCGAGGAGTCGCTGGACGGGAGCACGACCGCCCTGCTGGACGGGCTCGGCGAGGTACCGGACGGCTACCGGCTGCTGCCCGCCCACCCCTGGCAGTACCAACTCATCGGTGACCACCCGCTGTTGCGCGCCGCCCTGGCCCGTGGCGACGTCCTCGACCTGGGTCCGCGCGGCGAACGCTTCACCGCCACCGCCTCGGTGCGCACCCTGCACGGCGCCGACGCCTTCCTCAAGTTCAGCCTGAACGTCCGCATCACCAACTGCCTGCGCAAGAACGCCGCTTACGAGCTCACCGGAGCCGTCGCCCTCACCCGGCTGCTCGCCCCGGCCCTGGCCGACCTCGCCCGGCGCTTCCCCGACTCGGCCATGCTGCGCGAACCGGCCTTCCGCACCCTCGCGCTGCCCGGCGCCGACGGCCACGCCGACCGGGCACTGTACGAGGGCTTCGGCCTGATCGTCCGGGAGGGCTTCGGCGGTGTGCTCCGGCCGGGCGTCACCCCGCTGCTGGCCGCCGCCGTCGCCGACGAGCACCCGACCAGCTCCGCGCACGTCTCCCGGCTGCCGGCGGGCGGTTCGGACGGCGCGGCGGCGCTCGGCTGGTGGCGCGACTACCTGCGGCTGCTCGTCCCGCCGGTCCTGGCCGCCTACTTCGAGCACGGCGTGGTGCTCGAACCGCACCTGCAGAACGTGCTGATCGGCGTGGACCCCACCGGGCACCCCGTCCAGGTGCTCTTCCGCGACCTGGAGGGCACCAAGCTCGTCCCCGAGCAGAACGGGGACGTCCTCGCCGCGCTGCCGCCCGAGGTGGCCGGCCCGATGACCTACGACGCGGAGCGCGGCTGGGACCGGGTGGTCTACTGCCTGCTGGTCAACCACGTCGCCGAACTGCTCGCCGCGCTCGCCGACCGCCACCCCGACCTGGAGTGCGCGCTCTGGCAGGCCGTCCGGGACAGCCTGGAGGAGTACGCCGCCGCACACGGCTGCCCGCCCCGGCTGCGCGCGCTGCTCGCCGGTGTCCCGCTGCCCGCCAAGGCGAACCTGCTGACCCGCTGGGAGCGCAAGGCCGACCGCGAGGCGGGCTACGTCCGACTGCCCTCCCCGCTGGCCGGCTCCGTCCTCGCCGAGGCCGCCCGCATGCCCGCCCGGACGTCGGCCCGCGCGTCCGCCCACGCGCCCACCCACACGTCCGTCCGCCTTCCCGCCGGGAGCACCGCCCGATGACGAACCAGACCATCCGGCCGACCCAGCCCTGCCGAGCGACCCAGCCCTGCCGGGCGACCGAGGCGGCCGGGCCGACCGAGGCCGTCCGCCGCTTCAGCGCCGGCCTGGCGGCCGAAGAACTGCCCGCCTACGTCTACGACTTGGCGGCACTGCGGGAGCACGCCGCGGCCGTCCGGGCCGCGCTGCCCGAGCGGGTCGAGCTGTACTACGCCGCCAAGGCCAACCCGGAGGCACCGCTGCTGATCGCGCTGCGCGAATCGGTGGACGGCTACGAGGTGTCCAGCGGTGGGGAATTGGCCCACGTCCGGGCCGCCGTGCCGGGCGCACCGCTGGCCTTCGGCGGCCCGGGCAAGACCCCGGCCGAGATCACCTCGGCGGTGGAGGCCGGGGTGCACCGCTGGCACGTCGAGAGCGAACAGGAGCTGCATCGGCTGGCCGCCGTCCTCGCGGACCGACCGGGCACGGTCGTGGACGTGCTGCTGCGGGTCAACCCGGCGGTCGAGACGGAGGCACTCGACGCTGTGCCGCTCGCGATGGGCGGACGTCCGACGCCGTTCGGCCTGGACCCGGACCGGGCCGAGGAGTGCGCCCGACTGCTCACCGGGGACGGCCCGCTGGGGCGACAGCTGCGGCTGCGCGGCGTGCACGCCCACCTGGCCAGCGGGCTCGCGGCAGCGGAGCAGCTGTCGGTCGCGGCGCAGATCGTCGGTTGGTCGGCCGCGCTGGCCGAGCGGCACGGCTCCCCGCTGACGGAGGTCAACATCGGCGGCGGGATGGCCGTGGACTACGCGGACCCGTCCGCCCGCTTCGACTGGACGGCCTTCGGCGAGGGCCTGGCCAAGCTGCTCGACGCCCACCCCGGGCTGACGCTGCGGATCGAGCCGGGCCGGGCACTGACCGCCTACTGCGGCTGGTACGCGACCGAGGTGCTGGACGTGAAGGCGAGCCGCGGCGAGGACTTCGCGGTGGTCCGCGGCGGCACCCACCACCTGCGCACGCCCGCGACCCGGGGGCACTCCCAGCCCTTCGCCGTCCTCCCGGTGGACGCCTGGCCGCACCCGTGGCCGCGCCCGGCCGTCACCACCGGCCGTGCCACCCTGGCCGGGCAGCTCTGCACCCCGAAGGACGTCCTCGCCCGCGCCGCCGAGGGAGCCGACGGTCTGCGGGCGGGCGACCGCGTGCTGTTCGCGATGGCGGGCGCGTACGCCTGGAACATCTCGCACCACGAGTTCCTGATGCACCCTCGCCCTGGCTTCCACCACCTGGACGGCGACGGGCCGGGCGCGGTGGAGGAGTGACGGAGGAGCCGACGAAGGATCGCTGACGGATGACAGCTGACAGATTTCGAAATCTGTCAGCTGTCATCCGTCAGCGGTCGGCCGTCGGCTGTTGTCCGTCGGCCGCCGATCGCCCGCCCCGCCCGCCACCTGAACCGCCGCCCCCTTCCGCCACCCGGTCCGCCGCCGCCCCCTTCCGCCGCTCGTGGGAGAGTGGTAGGCAGCGAAGGGAGCGCGAACGTGCTGATGGACAAGGTGGCGGAGATACTCGCCGAGGCGTCGGCCGAGGCGGTGGAACCGCGCTTCCGGGCGCTGACCGCCGGCGAGGTGCTGGAGAAGGCCCCCGGCGAGATCGTGACGGTCGCCGACCGCGAGGCCGAGGCGATCATCGCCCGCCGCCTGCACGAGCTGCTCCCCGTGCCCGTGGTCGGCGAGGAGGCGGTCGCCGCCGATCCGTCGCTCGCCATGGCCCTGCACGACGAGCCCGCCGTCTGGCTGGTCGACCCGGTGGACGGCACCGCGAACTTCGTCGCCGGCAGACCCGAGTACGCCGTGATGTGCTCACTGGTCCGTTCCGGCCGGACCGTCGCCTCCTGGATCTGGCAGCCCGCCACCGCCACCGCCTACCGCGCCGAACTGGGCTCCGGCGCCTGGCGCGACGATGTGCGCCTGACCCGCCCCCCGGCGCCGAAGGACGTCGCGAAGCTGCGCGGCTCGGTGAAGAGCCGCTACCTCGACGCCGAGCACAGCCGCCGGCTCCAGGACAACATCGCGGCCTTCGGCGAGATCTCCCCCGGTCGGCACGCCGCCGGGATCGAGTACCCGGACGTCGTCGAGGGCCGCTCCGACTTCGTCCTCTACTGGCGCACCCTCCCCTGGGACCACGCCCCCGGCTCCCTCCTGGTCACCGAGGCCGGCGGTGTCTCCGCCCGCCCGGACGGCTCCCCGTACCGCCCCGAGGCCCCCGGCTGCGAGGACGGTCTCCTGGTCGCCGCCGACCCCGAGACCTGGGAACTCACCCACTCGATCCTGCTGGACGGCTGACCCCGCGGCCGCGCCCGCCCGGAACCGTTCCGGCCGCGCCCACCTGGCCCCCTTCCGGCCGCGCCCCGTTCCGGCCCCGAACAGCCGGACCGGCGTCTACCCCGCCCGCTCGCCCGCCACCTCGCGGCCGGCGCCCACCACTTCCCGCAGCAGCGCGCCGACCTCCTCCACCGTGGTGTGGGGGTTCAGCAGCGTGAGCTTCAGCCGAACCCGGCCCGGACCGTCGCCCGGCAGTTCGGTGCGGCCGACCACCGCCCGTCCGGTGCGCAGCAGCAGGCGACGCAGCCGCCCGTTGACCTCGTCCAGCGCCGTCTCGTCCGTCATGCCGGGCGGCCGGTACCGGAAGAGCAGGACGGTGAGCACGGGCTCGGCGTGGAGTTCGAGCGCCGGGTCGGCGCGCACCGCGTCGGCGGTGGCGCGGGCGAGGTCGTGGCAGGCGTCGACCAGCCGGCCGAGTCCGTCGCGGCCGAGGGTGCGCAGGGTGACGGCGAGCTTGAAGGCGTCGGCCCGGCGGGTGGTGCGCAGCGAGCGGCCGAGCAGGCTGGGGTAGCCGGCCCGCTCGTCGTCGGCCGGGTTGAGGTACTCGGCTCGGCGGGCGAGCGAGGCGTAGGTCTCGGCGCGGCGCACCAGGAAGATCCCGGCCGCGGCCGGCTGCCAGCCGAGCTTGTGCCAGTCGAGGGAGACCGAGTCGGCGCGGGCGAGGCCGTCGAGCAGTGGGGCGAGCCGGTCGGAGAGCAGCGCCCCGCCGCCGTACGCGGCGTCCACGTGCAGCCAGGCGCCGTGGCGGCGGGCGAGGTCGGCGGCGGCGTGCAGCGGGTCGACGGCTCCGGTGTCGGTGGTGCCGGCGGTGGCGACGACGGCGATCGGGGTCCGTCCGGCCCGGTCGGCCTCGGACATTGCCCGCTCGAGTGCGTCCTCGCGCATCCGCAGCCTCCGGTCCACCGGGACGGGGATGACGGCCCGCTCGCCGAGTCCGAGCAGGGCGGCGGCGCGCTGGACGGAGAAGTGCGCGGCCTCGGAGGCGAGGATGCACGGCCGGACGCCGGCCGGGATGCCGTCCAACTCGACGATGCCGCCGAGCTTCTGGTCGCGCGCCAGCATGAGCCCCATGAGGTTGGACTCGGTACCGCCGGAGGTGAGGACGCCGGCGGCGCGGTCCGGGTCGTAGCCGACCAGTCCGGCGATCTCGGCGAGCAGGGCGCTCTCCAGGGCGGTGGCGGCGGGGGCCTGGTCCCAGGAGTCCTGGGAGGGGTTGAGGGCGCTGACCGCGAGGTCCGCCGCGGCGGCGACGGCGAGCGGCGGGCAGTGCAGGTGCGCGGCGCAGGCGGGGTCGGCGGGGTCGGCGGCGGCGTGGGCGAGCAGTTCGGTGAGCCGGGCGAGCGCACCGGGTCCGTCGGCGGTGGCCAGCGCGTCGTCGACGAGTGCGGCGATCTCGGCCGGGCTGCCCTTCGGCAGCGGTCCGGAGCGCGTGGCGGTGCCGCGCTCCAGGGAGTCGAGGACGGTGGCCAGCAGCGGTCCGAGTGCGCCCGGCCCGGCCGCGCCGCCCGCCAGGGCGTCCGTCGCGACGCTGTCGTGGGGGAGCCCGACGGGGCCGGCTCCGGCCCCGGTCACCGCTTCCCCCGAACCGCCGACGCTCCCGCCGGACCGCCTGCCGAACCATGTACCACCGCGCCCGACGACCCACCGCCGGGCCCGCTCGCGGAAGCCGCCGCGATCGCCTCCGCCAGCCGCTCCAGCACCGCCGCCACCTGTTCGTCCGTGATGGTCAGCGGCGGGAGCAGCCGCAGCACCGCGTCGTGGCGTCCGCCGAGTTCGACGATCAGCCCCCGGGCCAGGCACGCCTCCCGGACCCGCACCGCGAGCGCCGAGTCGGCCGGCCGGGCGCCGCACGCGTCGGGCTCGGCCGCCGGGTCGACCAGTTCGACCCCGAGCATCAGCCCCCGTCCGCGAACGTCGCCGATCACCGGCAGGTCGGCCGCGAGTTCGCGCAGTCGGGCCGCCATCCGCTCGCCGACGGCGGCGGCCCGCTCGGCCAGCCCGTTCGCCGCGACGTGGCGCAGTGTCGCGGCCCCGGCGGCCATGGCGAGGGTGTTGCCGCGGAAGGTGCCGGTGTGGGCGCCGGGCCGCCAGCCGTCGTAGTCCTCGCGGTAGACGACGACGGCGAGCGGCAGGCTGCCGCCGATCGCCTTGGAAAGGACCATGGCGTCCGGGACGATGCCACTGTGCTCGATCGCCCACATCGCCCCGGTGCGGCCGACTCCGGTCTGCACCTCGTCGACGATCAGCGGGATGCCGCGCTCGGCGGTGATCCGGCGCATCGCGCGCAGCCACCCGTCGGGCGCGGGGACGACCCCGCCCTCGCCCTGGACGGCCTCCAGGATCATCGCGGCGGGCGCCACCACACCGCCCGCCGGGTCGTCCAGCAGCCGCTCCACGTACGTCTCGGCGAGTTCGGCACCCGCCTCGCCGCCGACCCCGAACGGGCAGCGGTAACCGTACGGGTACGGCAGCCGGGCGACCTCGCCGCCGCTCGGCAGCGGCTCCTTGACGGCGACGTTGCCGGTGAGCGCGAGGGCGCCGGCGGTCATGCCGTGGTAGGCGCCGGTGAAGGCGAGCGCGCCGGAGCGGCCGGTGGCGGTCTGCATCAGCTTGAGGGCGGCCTCGACGGCGTCCGTCCCGGCCGGTCCGCAGAAGTGCACCCGGGCGCGGGCGGCGAACTCCGCGGGCAGGCTCTCGAACAGCGCGCTGGTGAAGTCGTCCTTCTCCGCGGTGGCGAGGTCGAGCAGGTGCAACGGGGCGCCGCTGTCGAGGGTGCGGCGGATCGCCTCCAGCACCACCGGGTGGTTGTGGCCCAGGGCGAGCGTGCCGGCGCCGGAGAGGCAGTCCAGGTAGCGCCGTCCGTCGGCACCCTCGACGGTCATGCCGTGGGCGCGGACCGGGACGATCGGGAAGGAGCGGGCGTAGGTTCTGGCGGCGGACTCGCGGACGCGCTGACGGCGCAGGATGGCTTCACCGGCGGCCGGGGTTCCGGAGGTGGCCTGGACGGGTACGGCAGCGAGCGACACGAGAAACCCCCAGGGGAAGTTAGGTAAGCCTAACTTTACTGGCCGTGACCTGGCGGAATGCCCCCGGGGCCCCAGAACCACCCGCGCGAGTGAACCTCCCCCGGTTCGCCCAACGAGCGCCGCGTGGAAAGGTCACGGCCCGGACCTCGACGCCCCCTCCGACCGACGGTCCGGGTCCGGATACGGCCCCGAGCCCGGACTCGGGCTCGGGGCCGGGCTCGGGCTCGGGCCGGGCTCGGGCTCGGGCTCGGGCTCGGGCTCTGACCAGGCTCGGGCTCTGACTCGGGCTCGGTGAACCGTCAGGCCCGGCTCCTCCACCGGTAGCAGAGCTCCGGTCGCCCGACGCTGCCGTACTGCGGCTCCCGCACCGCGCACCCGGTCTCCACCAGGTGCTCCAGGTAGCGCCGCGCGGTGATCCGCGAGACCCCGGCGGCGGCGCCGGCGGCCGCGGCCGACAGTCCGGTGGCCGCTTCGCGCAGGACCGAGGCGACGGAGTCCAGGGTGGGCGCGCTCAGCCCCTTGGGCAGGGTGGTGCGCTCCGGCGTGCGGAGCAGCGCGAACGCCTGGTCGACCTCCTCCTGGCCGGTCGCCTCGCCGGTGCGCCCGAGGCTGTCGCGGTAGCGGGCGTAACGCTCCAGACGGTCGTGCAGGGCGGCCGCGCTGAACGGTTTCAGCAGGTACTGCACGACGCCCGCGGAGACGGCCTGCCGGACCATGGCGAGGTCACGGGCCGAGGTCACCGCGATGACGTCGGTGCTGTGACCGGCCGCGCGCAGGGTGCGGCAGAGCTGGAGCCCGTGGCCGTCCGGCAGGTAGAGGTCGAGCAGGGTGAGGTCGACGGGCGTCCCGGCCGCGCGGGCCCGGTCCAGGAAGCGCAGCGCGTCGGCGCAGCTGTGGACCGTCCCCGCGGCGTGGAAGCCGGGCTCGCGCCGCACGTACAGGGTGTGCGCTGCGGCGGCCACCGGGTCGTCCTCGACCACCAGGACGGAGATCTCCTTCCCGGCGGGGGCGCCGATCCCGGTGTCGGCCGTGCTGTCGGCGGCGCCACTCATGCCAGGGCCCCTTCCTGTTCCCGACCGGCAGACCGGGCGGCCTGGTCGGCCCGGTCCGCGGACTCCTCCGATTCGCCCGCCGCTCCTCCCGGCTCCCCCGGCCCACCCGGCCGGCCGGCCAGCGGAAGCCGCACCGTGAGCACCGCGCCACGCTCCCGTCCGACCTCGACGGTGCCGCCGTTGCGCCGCGCGGCCTGGGCGACCAGCGCCAGCCCGAGCCCGTGCCCACGGCCGTCCTGCTTGGTGCTCCAGCCGCGCCGGAACACGTCCTCGACCGCGCCCGGGTCGATCCCCGCGCCGGTGTCGGCGACCCGCAGTAGCAGGCACGCGCCTGGCGCCCCCGCGTCCCCGTCGTCGCCCCGGCCGTCGCTCCCGCGATCCCGACCGACGCCGTCCCGACTGCCGCCATCCCGAACGCCATCGTCCCGAACGCCGCAGTCCCGGCCGTCGGCGATCCGCGCCGTGACGGTGACCTCCGGCGGGACGGGGCTCTCGGCCGCTCCGGCGATCGCGGCGTCCACGGCGTTGTCGATGAGGTTGCCGAGCACGGTGATCAGGTCTCGTGCGGAGAGCCCGGGCGGCAGCACCCCGTCGTCGATCCGGCTGTCCTCGGTGAGGGTCAACTCCACACCCCGTTCGGCGGCTTGGGCCGCCTTGCCGAGCAGCAGCGCGGCCAGCACCGGCTCGCTCACCGCCGCGACCACCCGGTCGGTGAGCTGCTGGGCGAGTTCGAGCTCGGCGGTCGCGAACTCCACCGCCTGCTCGTGGCGACCCAGTTCGATCAGCGAGACCACGGCGTGCAGCCGGTTGGCGGCCTCGTGCGCCTGCGCGCCGAGCGCCTCGGTGAAGCCGCGCACAGAGTCCAACTCTCCGCTGAGTGACTGGAGTTCGGTGTGGTCCCGGAGGGTGACCACCCGGCCGAGGCCGGTGCCGGCGCCGATGGTGGAGGTGTTCAGCACGACGACCCGCTCGGCCGTCAGGTGCACCTCGTCCCGGACCGGCTCCTTCCCCAGCACGGCCGCGACCAGCGCCTCCGGCAGGCCCAGCTCCACCACCGGACGCCCCTCCAAGTCACCCGCCAGTCCGAGCAGTTCACGGGCGGCGTCGTTGCACAGCACCACCCGGTGCGAGCGGTCGACCAGGACCAACCCCTCGCGCACCGCGTGCAGGGTGGCCTGGTGGTACTCGTAGAGGTGGCTCAGCTCGTCCGGCCCCATCCCGTGGGTGTGCCGCCGCAGCCGGGAGTTGGCGAGATAGGTGCCGGCGCCACCGAGCGCGAGCGCGGCCACCGCCACCCCGACCAGGGCGAGCAGCGGACCGCTCAGCTGCGCGGAGATCGACTCCACCGTGAGGCCCGCGCTGACCAGCGCGACCACCCGGTGCTGGTCGTCCCAGACCGGGGTGACCACCCGGACGGACGGGCCGAGCGTTCCGGTGTACGTCTCGCTGCGGGTCTGCCCGGCGAGCGCCCAGTCGATGTGCCCGAGGTAGGTCCGGCCGATCTGCTCGGGCAGCGGGTGGGTCCAGCGCACGCCGTCGGTGTCCATGACGGTGATGAAGGAGACCCCGGTGTCGGCCCGCACCTGCTCGACGTACGGCTGGAGCACCGCGGTCGGGTCCGGGCCGCCGACGGCCGCACGGACGGACGGCGAGTCCGCGACGGCGTGCGCGACCGCGGTCACCTGGCGGCGGGCGGCGTCCTCGGTGCGGTCGGCGGTGAAGAGGTAGGCGAGCACCGCGCCGCCGGCGACCACGGCGGCGACGATCACCACCTGGACGACGAACAGCTGCCCGGCCAGGCTGCGGACCAGCCGCCGGGGCCCGCGGCTCGTCGACCGGTGCGAACGGCGGCGCGGGGCGGTGGGGGCGGTGCGCTCGGACATGCCTGCCAGTGTGCACCACACTCCCGGACGACCCCAGGGCACGGCGGCGGGCGGCCGCAGCCCGCCCGTGCCCGCCCGGCCCGCACCGTTCGCGGCCCGCACCGTTCGCGGCGAGGACATCCGGGCCACCCGTACCGTTCATGAACTCTATGAACGCAAACGTGACCTCCGTCACCTCCGGGCTCATAGTCAGAGCGGCCCGTCCCCCGGGGCCCCCAGGACTGCACGGCAAGGGAGCCGCAGATGTCGATCACCGGAGCCGCCACGGCGGCAGGACCCAGACGCAAGGACCGGACCCACTACCTCTACATCGCCGTGATCGCCGCGGTGGTCGCGGGTGTGGTGGTCGGCCTGGCTGCCCCCGGTTTCGCCGTGGAGCTGAAGCCGGTCGGTACGGGCTTCGTCAACCTGATCAAGATGATGATCAGCCCGGTGATCTTCTGCACCATCGTCCTGGGCATCGGCTCGGTGACCAAGGCCGCCAAGGTCGGCAAGGTCGGCGGCCTCGCCATCGGCTACTTCCTCGCCATGTCGACCGTCGCGCTGGGCATCGGCATGGTCGTCGGCAACCTGCTGGAGCCCGGCGGCGGCCTGCACCTGACCGCCGCGCTCGCCAAGTCCGGCCACGCCCAGGCGGCCGCCGGCGGCGCCCAGTCGACCACCGACTTCCTGCTCGGGATGATCCCCGAGACCCTGTTCTCGGCCCTCACCCAGGGCAAGGTGCTCCAGACCCTGCTGGTCGCCCTGCTCGCCGGCTTCGCCCTCCAGGCGATGGGCACGGCCGGCGCGCCGGTCCTGCGCGGGATCGAGCACTTGCAGCGGCTGGTCTTCCGGATCATGTCGATGATCATGTGGGTCGCGCCGATCGGCGCCTTCGGGGCCATGGCCGCCGTGGTCGGAGCCACCGGCACCGCCGCGCTGAAGAGCCTGGCCGTCATCATGATCGGCTTCTACGTCACCTGCGTGCTGTTCGTCGTCGTGGTGCTGGGCACGCTGCTGCGCCTGGTCGCCGGGGTCAACGTGTTCTCGCTGCTGAAGTACCTCGGCCGCGAGTTCCTGCTGATCCTCTCCACCTCCTCCTCCGAGAGCGCGCTGCCCCGCCTGATCGCCAAGATGGAGCACCTGGGCGTCAGCCGCCCGGTCGTCGGCATCACCGTGCCGACCGGCTACAGCTTCAACCTCGACGGCACCGCCATCTACCTGACCATGGCCTCGATCTTCATCTCCGAGGCGATGGACAAGCCGATGTCGCTCGGCGAGCAGCTCTCGCTGCTGGTCTTCATGGTGATCGCGAGCAAGGGCGCGGCCGGGGTCACCGGGGCCGGACTGGCCACCCTCGCGGGCGGGCTGCAGTCGCACAAGCCCGCGCTGGTGGACGGGGTCGGCCTGATCGTCGGCATCGACCGCTTCATGTCGGAGGCCCGCGCCCTCACCAACTTCGCGGGCAACGCCGTCGCGACCGTCCTGATCGGGCACTGGACCGGCGAGCTCGACACCGAGCGCTCCCGGCGGGTGCTGGCCGGCGAGCTGCCGTTCGACGAGCAGACGCTGGTCGACGTCCACGGCGCGCCCGCCGGCCCGGCCACCGCGGCGGACGGTTCGGCGGCTGCCGCCCCCGAGACCGTTCCCGCCCAGGGCGCCGCTCCCGCCGGCGTCTGAGCCCGGCAGCGGCCCTCGCACTCCCCCGGCCCGGCGCCTCCACCAATCCGGACGGCGCCGGACCGGGGCTTCGTCTTCCCCGAGCCGGGGCCTCGTCGTTCCCGGACCGGTCGGCCAGCCCGGACGGGCCTCGCGACTCGCTCGTCACAGCTCCTGCGAGCCGCTGACCACCCAGGCCACCCCGCTGGCCGGATCCTCCAGCGCGACGTGCAGATGGTGCAGCCCGGCCGACGGCTCCTGCCAGGTGAAGCAGCGCATCCGGGCCACCAGCGCGTTCACCTCGGCGCGGTCCACTCCGCGCGTCCCAGCCGTCCCGGCTGCCCTCTCCCAAGTGCCCGCCCCGGCCGCCGTGTCCGCACCGTCCATCGCAGCCATCGCGGCCAGCGCCCGCCACAGCGCCAGCCGCCCGTGCGCGCAGCCCTGATCCCGCCCCACGGCGGCGGCCCGCACCAGCGCCGGATAGGCGAGCGGGAACGGCAGGTACCCGCCGGTCACCCGACGGTCGCGGGCGAGCAGGGCGGCCGCCGCCGGGGCCGGACCGCGGACACAGGCCGCCGCCGCCCACGGCGCGAGTGCCCCCAGTCCGGCCAGCGCCCGGGTGACCCGCGGCCCGTCCGGGCGTCCGGCCGACTCCTCCGCCGGTGGCAGTTCCACCTCACCCAGGCCCTCCCGGCTGGCAGGCAGGGTCAGCAGCGCGCTGCGCGCACCCCCGCCGGGCAGGTACTCGCGCACCCGGGCCGCCTCGTCCCAGCCCGACGCCTCCCACGGCTCCAGGCGCAACGGCACGCCCTCGGGGTCGGACTCGGGCCCGTACGGCCCGGAGCCGCACGACTCGGACCGGTGCGACTGGGACCCGTGCGGCTCGGACCCGTGCGGCTCGGACCCGTGCGAGAGGTCCTCGCCGAGCAGTGCCCGGGTGTGCGCGACCAGCCGTCGCACCGGGGCCGGGCCCAGCAGCGGGGCCAGCCGCGACCAGGAGTGCCTGGTCGCCAGCACTTCCCAGAGCGGGCCGGCGTCGTGGTCGGCCACCCCGGCCGCCGTCCCCGCGCCGCCGTCCCCGTCGAACAGCCGGACGGCCAGCTCGGGCGGCGCCGCGTAGGCGATCAGGTGGCCGAGCGGTGCCGTCAGCACGGCCGCGGCCTCCTCACCGGCCTCGGCCACGGCGGCCGCCCGGCCCTGCCGGTAGGCGGCGAGCAACTCGGGCCAGCGGCCGTCCTCGGCCAGTGCGCGCAGGCGGCCGTCCTCGTACGTGATCACGATTCGCAGGGTACGGGCCGGGGCGCCGCATCAGTTTGACTTGCCGTCAGCCCGGTGCGTCGGAGCGGCGATCGCACACCCGTCCCGACCCCCTCGGTCGCGCCCGCGGTCACGCCCGCGGGCACGGTCCCGGTCGCGTTCCCGGTCGCGTTCCTGCTGGAGGATCGCGCGCAGTCGGCCGTGGGCGCGGCGCCGGGTGACAGCGAGCGTACTGCGGTGCAGCCCGAGCAGTTCGGCGGCCTCGTCGATGCTGTAGCCGTCGAGGTCCACCAGCACCACCGCGCGGGCCTGCTTGACCGTCAGGAAGCCCAACAGGCGCAGCACCTCCCAGCGCGCCTGCGACTCGGCCATCCCGCCGGCCCAGGAGTCGGCGGCACCCCGGTCCCGCTCGCCGACGTCGCCCGCCTCCGGCACCTCGGGCATCGGCACCCGCCGGCGCTCCCGGCGCCACTGGTCGCGCAGGATGTTCACCATCGTGGTGAACGCGTAGGCGTACGGCTGCGGATGGCCTAGGAAGCGCTCCGGCCGGCGGGCGATCCGGAGGTACGCGTCGTGGACGACGTCTCCCGCTCCGATCGGGCCGCCGGCGAGGGAGGCCGCCGCCTGCTGGAGCCTGGGCAGCAGATCCGTGAACACCCGGTTGAACTGTGCCGATTGACCACTGCTCACGCCGGGAGCGCAGTCCGCTTCCCGTCCGCCGCCCGCATTCCGACCACTGCAATCCGCCATGCCGCTCTCCCCGGAAATCGGCACCCCGAGCACCAGGCCGGCCTTGACGACGGAGCGCCGTAGGCCAACCGGATGACTTGTGACACAGGTCACATCATAGTTCGTCGTTTCACTGTGCGCAGTCAATCGTGTGCAACATGTCACCGACCGCGCGGGAGGCGGGAGTTCACCTCCCGGCAGACATCCGGGCGGTCGGGGCGCCCCGCCCGACGAGAACCCCTCGACAAGGAGAACCACCGTGCGAGGCTGCATCGCCAGGAAGTTCGCCATGTTCGGACTGGCGGCCACGGCCGCCCTCGGCGTACTCGGGACCACCACCCCGCCGGCCGCCGCGGCGACGGTCCGGATCCAGACCACGACCCCCGACGCCATCCCGGCCTGGAACACCGTCGCGACCGACACCTACCGCTGCGTCATCACCGGCAACTACGGCTGGCGCTGGGAGGGCCGCTGCAACGTCTATTCCGGACGACTGCGCACCATCACGTACTGCGCCGACGGCTCGTACAGCACCGGCCTGTGGGTCGGCGCACGACCGGAGGCCTGGGCGGTCTGGGGCAACTGCCCCGGGTCCACCTGGACGCGGGTCGTGTTCCAGTGGCACAGCTGAACCGCTGACGCCCTCGGCGGAACGGCCGGAGCACCCCCGGCCGAACGCGGACGACCGATCGACCGACCGCCGACGACCACCGTCGACGATCGACGGCGGACAGATGACGGATGACAGATTTCGAAATCTGTCAGCTGTCATCTGTCATCCGTCCGCCGCACGCTGTCCGCCCGTCGGTGCCTCGGCCCGCCTGCCCGCCTCAGCCCACCGGTGAGGCGTCCGCGAGCAGCCTGGCGGCGTGCACCCGGCCCGCGTGCTCGACCAGGTTGATCAGCACCTCCTTGCCCGAGGCCCGGTGGCGCGCGTCGCACAGCAGCACGGGTGTGCCCGCGTCCAGGTCCAATGCGCGGGCGACCTCCTCCGGACCGAACTCCCGTGTCCCGGCGAAACGGTTCACCGCGACCACGAAGGGAATTCCCCGGTGTTCGAAGAAGTCGACGGCCGGGAAGCAGTCCGTCAGCCGACGGGTGTCGGCGAGCACCACCGCACCGAGCGCCCCCTGGGCCAGCTCGTCCCAGAGGAACCAGAACCGGTCCTGCCCCGGGGTGCCGAACAGGTAGACCGCCAGCCCCTCGCGGATGGTGATCCGGCCGAAGTCCATCGCCACCGTGGTGGTGGACTTCCGCTCCACGCCGTCCAGGTCGTCCACCTCGCGCCCGGCCTCGGTCAGCCGTTCCTCGGTGCGCAGCGGCCGGATCTCACTGACCGCGCCGACCAGTGTCGTCTTCCCCACCCCGAATCCCCCCGCCACCAGGATCTTGAGCGCGAGCACCGTGCCGTCGGGATCCCCGGCGTCGAACGGATTCGGTCCGTCGTACGGATCCGGTCCGTCGTACGGCGCGGGCGGCGCGGACGGGGCTGCCGACGCGGGCGGGGCGGGCGGGCGGTCAGAGTGCGCGGAGTCCACGGATGACCTCCTGGAGGATGCGCTCGTCGGGGAGCAGGGCGGGCGGGACGGGGCGGCGGACCCGGATGAGCCCGGCCGCCAGCAGGTCGCCGAGCAGTACCCGCACGACGCCCACCGGCAGGTCGAGGTCGGCGGCCAGCTCGGCCACGGACAGCGGGGTCCCCCGGCACAGCGCGAGGATCCGCGCCTGTTCAGGGCCGACCGGCGGCTCGGGCGCGTCCGGCACGAGCACCGGGTCGGGCAACTCGGTGACCACCACGGCGATCAGGTCGAACTGCTGCTCCCCGGCCCCGGTGCGCCCCCGGGTCATCGCGTACGGGCGGACCACCGGCCCGGCGTCGTCGTCGTACCAGCGGGACCGGTGGGCGGCGGCGAGCGGATTGCGGGAGTGCCCGTCGGGTTCGGCCCTCGGGTGCTCCGGATGTCGCCCCCGGTACGGGCGGGGCACCGGACTCACCGGCCGCCCACCGCCCGCGGCGGGGCGCTCAGGTGCTCGCCGACCCGGCGGACCAGTCTGGCCATCTCGTAGGCGATCAGGCCGAGGTCGGCCCGGGCGGTGGCGAACACGGCGAGGCAGGTGCCCTCCCCGGCCGCCGCGACCAGCAGGTACCCGCCCTCCAACTCGACCATGGTCTGGCGGACTTCGCCCGCGCCGAAGTGTCGGCCGGCGCCCTTGGCCAGGCTGTGGAAGCCGGAGGCGACGGCCGCCAGATGCTCCCCGTCCTCGCGGGCCAGGCCGGCCGAGGTGCCCATGGCCAGGCCGTCGGCGGAGAGCATCACGGCGAAGCGGAGTTCGGGGGCGCGCTGGACCAGCTCGTCGAGGAGCCAGTTCAGCTCCCCCGCGCGGTGGGTGGTGGCGATCACGGACGCTCTCCTTCGGTTCGGAACGGGTGTCGGGGGTGGCGTGCCCGCGGCGGCTGCGGAGGGTCGGCGGGTTGCCCGTCTGGCCGGCCCTCCGGGTACAGGCCGCGCGCCCATCCGTTCTGGAAGGCGGACATCGCCGCCCGCGCCTCCTCGGGGCTGCGGCCCGCGGCGCCAAGGCCGTCGCCGGCTCCGGGATCGGCCGAGGAGGCGGAAGCCGTACGGCGGCCGCGCGCGGTCGGGCGGGCCGGGGCCTCGCGCAGTTGCGGCGCGAGGCTCGCCTGGCGGGTCCGGCGCGGCAGCTCGGCGGGGCCCGGGTCGGCTGGGTGACCGTCCGGTACGTGGCCGCTCGCAGGTCGGGCCTCCGGTCGCCGGGCCTCCGGTCGGTGATCGTCGAGTCGGTGGTCGTCCGGCCGGTGGCCGCCCGGTCGGTGGCGCTCCGATCGCCGGCCGCCCGGTCGTTGGCCACCCGGTCGCCGGTCCTCCGGCCTGGCATCGCCCGCGCCGCCGGGCCCGGGTACCGGTTCGGCCTGGGGTTCCGTACGGTACGGCTCCGCGCCGTACGGCTGCGGCGGTCCGGACCGCGGACGGGCGGTCGCACCCGCACCCCCGCCCGCGGCCGGACCGGTCACCCGGGCGCCGTCGGCCCGGAAGGGGGTGCGGCGCACCGGCCCCGGGTCACTGCCCCGGACACCGAACGCCAGCAGAGCCCCACCCTCCGGCGGTGGCCCACCCACCGCCGGAAACCCGTCGCCGGTCCTGCCCTGCGGGTGCTCCCGGCGCCTCGGGCCGCCGCTCGAGCCGCCGCTCGACGCGTTGCCCATGACGCTGCCCGGATCGCCCGTCGCCCCCTCCCCGCGGGCGTGCACCGCCGTGAACTCCCGTTCCGGGAGACCGGCTTGTGCCCACCCGGCAGGCAGCGGCCCCACCGGCGCCTCCCCGACCGCCGCACCGCCCGGCGCCGCTGCGGCCGGCAGGGGCGCCACCGGCTCGACGTCGTGTCGCACGTCCCCCGCCTCCATCGCCTCCGGCTCCATCGTCCCCGCCGCCATCGCCTCCGCCGCCGCCTCGTCGGCCAGCAGCGTGGTCGGCAGCAGGACCACCGCGGTGGTGCCGCCGTACGCGGAGGTCACCAGCGAGACCTTGACGTCCTGCCGCCGGGCGAGCCGGCTGACCACGAACAGGCCGAGCCGGTCGCTGTCGAAGAGGTCGCTCTGCTCGACGGCGGCGATCCGGCGGTTGGCCGAGGCCAGCACCTCCGGGCCCATGCCGAGGCCGCGGTCCTCGATCTCCAACGCGAAGCCGTTGCCGACCCGTTCGCCCCGGATGTGCACCCGGGTGTGCGGCGGGGAGAACCCGGTGGCGTTCTCGACCAGTTCGGCCACCAGGTGGGTGAGGTCCGCGACGGCGTGGCCGACCACGGCCGCGCACGGCAGCGGGTGGACCTCGACCCGGGCGTACTCCTCGACCTCCGAGACGGCCGCGCGCACCACGTCCACCAGCGGGACGGGTCGGCGCCAGCCACGGCCGGGAGCGGCCCCGGAGAGGATGATCAGGCCCTCGGCGTGGCGGCGCATCCGGGTGGTGAGGTGGTCCAGCCGAAACAGGTCGGCCAGCTCGGACGGGTCGTCGGTGCGGCGCTCCATCGCGTCCAGCAGGGTGAGTTGGCGGTGCACCAGGACCTGGCTGCGGCGCGCGAGGTTGACGAACACCCCGGAGACGCCGGAGAGCACTTCGGCCCGCTCGACCGCCGCCGTGACGGCAGCCCGCTGGACGGTGCCCAGCGCCCGGTGCACCTGGCCGATCTCGTCGTCCCGCCCCACCGGCCGGGGCGCCTCGGCCTCGATGTCCACCTCCTCGCCCGCGCGCAACTTCCGCATGGTCGCCGGGAGTTTGCGCCCGGCCAGCTCAAGTGCCGAATTGCGCAGGCCGATCAGCTCGCTGACCAGACCGCGACCGATCTGCACCGAGATCACCAGCGAGGCCACCACGCCGACCAGGCCGAGCAGCACGGCCATCCCGGCCGGGGTGAACAGGCCCAGGGCGTAGGGGTCCTGGCGCTCGGCGGCGACCCGTCCGGCCCGGTCCTCGACGGTCCGCAGGGCGCCGGCCACATTGCCCGCGACCATCGCCCAGCGGTCGGCCTGCACCGCGGCGACCGCGGTCCGCCCGTCGGCGGCCGTCCGCACCCTGTCCTCGTACCCGGCCAGCTCGCGGTGGTCCTGGCCACCGGTGACGGCGAGCAGCGACTCCCGGTCGGCGGGGCGCAGGTCGGCGGCGGCACCCCGCTCGAACTCCCGCCGGGCGAAGGCCGCGCCGGAGAACTCCCGCAGCTGGTCGTCACCGAGCCCGCCGGACAACTGGGCGGCGCGCAGCAGCGCGTCCTCGCGGGCGAGCAGCTCACGGGAGCGGGCCAGCTCCAGCAGCACCCGGGCGTCGGCGGCCACCTGGCGGTCCTGGAAGGGCGCGACGGCCCCGGCGGCGGCGAGCGCCCGGTCCACCGCCTCGCCGTACACGGCGTACGCCTCGGGCCAGCCGACGCTCCTGGCCAGGACCCGGTCGCGCAGGACGGGCAGGGCGGCGAGCGAGCTGCCGAGGGCGTCCAGCCTGGCCGCCGCCTCACCGCCCAGTCCCTGGGCGTCGGCGCGGTTGTAGCCCCGGTCGGGGCGGTGGGCGTCCGGGAAAAGCGGGGTGAGCGCCCGGTCGGTGGCCGCCGCCGCCTCGCGCAGGGCGCTCTCCCGGACGGCGGTGGGGGCCGGCGCCGGGGCCGCCAGCAGCTGACCGACGGCGGTGCGTTCGGCCTGCAGCCCGGCGACGGTTTCGGCGACGGGGGTGAGCAGCGTGCGCTGGGCATCGCGCTGGCGCATCAGACCCCAGACGCCCTGGGCGGTGGTGACGGTGGCGAACCCCCACAGCGCGATGACGGAGACGACCGGGACCATCAGCAGCGCGATGATCCGGGCGCGGACGCTCCGGGGGCGCAGCCCGCGCAGCCACGGGCCCGGGCGCGGCGGACGGGCGGGCGGCCCGGCATGGGCACCCCGACGGGTACCGGGGGCGGTACCGCGGTCTTCTCGCATGGGTGAGGAGCCTTTCGGGCGGGGAGAGCGGGAAAACGGGAAAGCGGGAAGGCGGAAGGCGTGCGGCTCATGCGGCTTGCAGGACGCGCCGCGGCGGATGCGCAGCTCAGGCGGCGCGCTGCCCGGCCCCCGCCTCGGCCGGGGCCGGCCCGTGCGGAGCGGGCCCGTGCGGAGCGGGCCCGGAGTGCGGGGGCTCGCCGGGGTGCTCGCCGATGGACGGCTCGCCGGCCGCCCGGTAGCCGGCCCGCTCCTGGGCGGTCGGCGAGAGCGCCACGAAGGCGGAGGCGAGGAAGAGGAAGGAGCCGAGGCCGACGGCGAGCGGGAAGACGAACTCCATCGGGCTGACTCCGCCGAGCTCCGTGCGGGTCGGCTCCAGCCGGACGTGGACGGCGGCCATGCCGGTGTAGTGCATGCAGCTGACGGCGAGGCCCATGGCCATCGCGGCGGCCGCGGCCGCGTACACGTTGCGGATGGTGACGGCGGACCAGAGCGCGGCGGTGGCGGCACCGACGGCGACCAGTACGGAGGCCGCGACCGTTCCGGGGTCGTAGTGCAGTCCGCCGTGCATCCGGAGGGCGGCCATGCCCAGGTAGTGCATCGCGGCGACGCCGAGGCCGGTGGTGACGCCGCCGGAGAGCAGGGAGAGGCCGCGGTGCCGGCCGTAGCAGACCACGGTCAGGCCGAGGCCGGTGACCAGCACCGCGACCACGAGGCTGAGGAGGGTCAGCGGCACGTTGTAGCGCAGCTCGGTGCCGTCGACGGTGAAGCCGAACATGGCGACGAAGTGCATGGTCCAGATGCCGGAGCCGATCGCGGCAGCGGCCGTGACCAGCCAGTTCCGCCGGGCCGGGCCGCTCGCGGTGAGGCCGCGCAGCGTGCAGCGCAGCCCGAGGGCGGCGCCGGCGCAGGCCATCAGGTACGAGAGGGCGGGGGTCAGCCAGCCGAGGCTGAGATTGTTGAGGGTGCCCATGGGACCTCCGGTCGACCGGTCGGGCCCGGGGGCGGTACGCGGTGCGCCCGGGCTCCCCTGGCCGGGCGGACTGCGTGAATGGCATATGCCAGCCGCATGTGCGCTTCCGGTCCGGGGTGCGTGGGACGCTACCGAGAGGCCGGAATCGGTCAGACAAAGATCTGAAAAGCTGCCCGTGACACACGGGTGGTGTGTTCGAATGGCCCGGTCGTGTACCCAGCGGACGGTCGACGAGCGCGCGGCGGGCGCCGTACGGACGACAGCGAACAACCGACAGCGAACAGCGGACAGATGACAGAGTTTGAAATCTGTCATCTGTCCGCTGAACCCCGTCGGCTGTCGCCTGTCAGCTTGTCGCCCGCCGACCGCAAGCCGCCCGTCAGTCGCCCGGCGTCACCCGGATCCGCATCGGGCTCGCCGCCCGCAGCGTGATCCCCTGCGCCAGCGCCACCCGCCGGTCCACCGCCTCCAGCTCGAAGTCCCGCAGCAGCACCCCCAGGGCCAGCACGGCCTCCAGCATCGAGAAGTGCTGACCGATGCAGGCCCGCGGCCCACCGCCGAACGGGAACCAGGCGTACCGGTGCCGCGCCCGCTCCGCCTCCGGCAGGAAGCGGTCCGGGTCGAACCGCTCCGGCTCCTCCCAGTGGTCCGGGTGCCGGTGGGTGACCAGCGGCGCGACGACCACCTGTGCCCCTGCCGGGATCACGTACCCGTCGATGACGGTCTCCTCGACCGCCCGCCGCCCGCCCAGGGCCGCCGACGGGTAGAGGCGCATCGCCTCCTTCAACACCCGGGTGATGTACGGCAGCGCGTCCAGGTCCGCCGCCATCGGCGCCCGCCCGGCCAGGACGGTCCGCGCCTCCTCCCGGGCGAGCCGCCGCTGTTCGGGGTGGATCGCCAGCAGGTGCAGCGCGAAGGCCAGCGCGGTGGCCGTGGTCTCGTGCCCGGCGAGCAGGAACACCAGGACCTGGTCGCGGAGTTCGGCCGGGTCGAGCCGCGCGCCGTCGTCGTCGCGGGCCCGCCCGAGCAGGGTGAGCAGGTCGTCCGCGGCCTCGTCGTCGCCGCGCGCGGCCCGTTCGGCGATGATCCGGTCGCAGACCCCGTGCAGCGCCCGCTGGGCCTCGGTGCCGCGCCGGTTGGCCGGGGTCGGCCAGGTGCGCGGAAGCCGGACCGGGGCGTAGCCGCGCTCCTTCACGTACTCGCCGAGCACCGGGAAGCTGTGGTGCACCACCGCGATCGCCTCCTCCACGTCGGCGCCGAAGAGGATGCGCGCGACCGCCCGCAGCGCGAACCGGGACGTCTCCTCCGCCGCGTCCACCACCCCGTCGGGCACCGCCCGCCAGCGCTCGACGAGCGACTGCGCCTCCTGCGCCAGCGCGTCCGCGTAGCCGTCCACCCGGCGCCGCGTGAACAGCGGCTGTATCATCCGCCGTTGACGCTGGTAGTCGGCGTCCTGGCTGGTCAGCAGCCCGTTGCCGACACTGGTGCGCAGTTCGTCGTAGAAGGAGCTCTCCTTGCGGAAGTTGGCCGCGTCGCCGGCCAGCACCTGGCGGACGCCCTCCGGCGAGAACACCCCGTAGAAGTCGGCCCGCAGCCCGGGCGGCCCGGCCTGGAAACGCACCACGTCGCCGTGTTCGCGGTGGGCCGCGAGGTAGCTGCGCAGCGGGCGACGGGTGAGGTCGAACAGCGATCCGACCAGACGGTTCCCGGACGGTACGGGTATCGCGGAGGTGGGGGCGGGCACGAGCCCGGGGGCGCGCACGGGGATGACGTCGGTGGCCATCGGCACTCCTTCTGTACGGGGATGCGCCCGCCGTCTCTCCCGACGGGCAGTCAGCACCGAGAGGAGCCGCGCCCGGACCCGCCCGACCGGGCTGATCCGCCCGGTCGGATCCGGACCCGTCTCACTCGTATTCGGTGCCCCCCTTGCGGGTCAGGTAAGCGTCGCTGACCACTTTGGCGATCGCCCGCCCGCCGAGCACCGGGCTCCACCGCTCGGTGACCGGCCGCACCACCACGCCCTCCCGCAGGTGCAGTTGACGTCCGGAAACGGTCTCCTTGCCCCGGGCGAACGCCAGCACGGTCTCCGGGTCGAACGGCCCGCGCCACAGCTCCGGAGCCAACGGCAGCTCGCCGTCCAGGAGTTCTACCGACGACAGCCAGTTCAGCTGTCCGTCGATCAGGGCCGACACGTCGAAGGCCGCGTAGCCGGGGCGCTCGGTGCGCGCCGAGGCACCGTAACCCAGGTCCTGCACCCCCTCGCCGAAGACCTCGCCGAAGATGCCGACCCGCTCGGCCCCGAGGCGCTCGGCCAGCCGCGCCGCCACCTCCGGGATGCCGTACGCCCGCACCGCCCGCCAGTACAGGTTGCGCTCGTCCTCGGCCAGCGCCAGCCCCTGCGCGCCGATGCCCTTGGAGGACACCTGCACCTCGCCGGTGGCGGCGAAGTACGTGACCAGGCAGCAACTGCCGTGCAGCTTCTCGGTCAGCACCACGGGCTCGCCCGGCGCGAAGACGTCGGGGTAGCGCTTGAGGTTCTCGATGTCCACCCAGGGCAGCAGGTCCGGCGCGCTGACCACGTCGCCGCTCATCGACGTCGGCACCGGCGGCTGCCACTTGACGATCCCGAGCAGCTCGGCGAAGTCCTCGCCGCGCTCGGCCGCGGCGGCCAGGTCGGAGCCGGCGAGCGCGGCGGGCCGGCAGACGATGCCCTGGGACAGCTCACCGCGCAGCCGTACCGCCTTCACCCGGTTCGCCCGGGTGCCGGCCAGCTTGCCGGTCAGCCCCAGCTCGTCGATCAATCCCTCGGGGAGGACGGCCTGTTCGGGGATGTAGACGGCGTGGTCCCCGGTCCGGTAGGCACCCTTCGCGACCACCGCGCGGTAGAGGCCGACCTGGGCGAGCTCCAGGGCATCGGCGTTCGGGTGCTCCAGGATGGCCAGCTTCTCGGCGGTGACGCGCAGCGTGGACACGGACGGACCCCTCCCCTTGGTTCGGCCGCGGCGGCGCCTCTGACCGCCCCCGGCCGCATGTACGGACAGCGACCACTGTGACCGTCCGGCCGTTTACGGCGCGACACAATTTCCGCGCGCCCCTTCCGGCGCACGCACGCCGGGGGCGCACGCCGGGCACTCACGCCGGGCACTCACGATCCCGGACGCGCCGTTCCACGCCAGTCCGAGGGCCGCCACCCGGCTGTCACCGGCCGCCACCCGCCGGCATCGGCCTGCGCCGTGCGAACCGACAGGGGGTTCATCGCTCGCATCTGCGGCACTATGATCGCGGTAATGGCCGCACCTGCGATCAGGACTCCGCGCCCCTTCCGGCGCGCACCCTGGAGGGGAAGCACCGATGAGCACCCGCACGCCGACCACCCGCAGACTCGCCGTCGCCACCGCCGCGGCCCTCGCCCTCGGCCTCGGGGTCACCGCCTGCGGCAGCGGCGGCGGCTCGTCCTCCGGTTCCGCGGCCTCCTCGAGCACCTCCCCGAACGCCGCCGCGGACGCGGGCGGCGCGGGCGGCGGCGTCCCGAAGGCCGCCGGCACCGTCACGGTCTTCGCCGCGGCCTCGCTCAAGGAGACCTTCACCGAGCTTGGCAGGAAGTTCGAGGCCGCCAACCCGGGCAGCAAGGTCACCTTCAACTTCGGCGGCAGCTCCAGCCTTGCCACCAGCATCAACTCCGGTGCCCCGGCTGACGTGTTCGCCGCCGCCAGCCCCGCCACCATGAAGACCGTGAGCGACGCGGGCGGTGCGAGCGGACAGCCCACGACCTTCGTGCGGAACACCCTCACCATCGCCGTCCCCAAGGGCAACCCCAAGCACGTCGCGGGCCTCAAGGACCTCACCGCCTCCGGCGTGAAGGTCGCCCTGTGCGCGAAGGAGGTGCCGTGCGGCGCCGCCGCCCAGACCGCGCTCAAGGCCGCCGGTGTCGACCTCACCCCGGTCACCCTGGAGCAGGACGTCAAGGGCGCGCTCACCAAGGTCGAACTCGGCGAGGTCGACGCGTCCCTGGTGTACCGGACCGACGTGCAGGCCGATGCTGCGAAGATCGACGGCGTGGACTTCCCCGAGGCCGACAAGGCCGTGAACGACTACCCGATCGCCGCGCTCGCCAAGGCACCGAACAAGAACGGCGCCGCCGCCTTCGTCGCGTACGTCCGGACGCCCGAGGCCAGGCAGGTGCTGACCGCGGCGGGCTTCCAGGCGCCGTGAACGACCGCACTGCCGGCTCCGGGGCGAACAGCCGTCCGGGCCGGGACCAGCAGGCCCGCACCGTCGGCGGCGGCCCGGCAGGACCCGCGCAGGCCCTGCCGGGCGGCCGCCCGCGAAGCCGCCGCCCCCGAAGCCGTCCGCGAAGCCGGCCCCACAGCCGTCGCCCGCGCACGCAGCGCGTCCCGGTCGCACTGCTGCTCCCGGCTCTGCTCGGACTGGCCTTCCTGACCCTGCCGCTGGCCGGCCTGCTGATCCGGGCGCCCTGGAGCAGCCTGTCCGAGCAGCTCACCAGCGCCGCGGTCTGGGAGGCGCTGCGCCTGTCGTTGATCAGCGCGACCGCGGCCACCGCGGTGTCACTGGTCTTCGGCGTCCCGCTGGCCTGGCTGCTCGCCCGCACCGAGCTGCCCGGCCGGCGGGTGATCCGGGCGCTGGTCACCCTGCCGCTGGTGCTGCCGCCGGTGGTCGGAGGCGTGGCACTGCTGCTGGTGCTCGGGCGGCGCGGCATCGTCGGCTCCTGGCTGGACTCGGCCTTCGGCATCACCCTGCCGTTCACCACCACCGGGGTCGTGATCGCCGAGGCGTTCGTGGCGATGCCGTTCCTGGTGATCAGCGTCGAGGGCGCGCTGCGGGCCGCCGATCCCCGCTACGAGGAGGCCGCCGCGACCCTGGGCGCCTCCCGGCTGACCGCGTTCCGGCGGGTCACCCTGCCGCTGATCGCCCCGGGGATCGCCGCCGGGGCCGTCCTCGCCTGGGCCCGGGCGCTCGGCGAGTTCGGCGCGACGATCACCTTCGCGGGCAACTTCCCGGGCCGTACCCAGACCATGCCGCTGGCCGTCTACCTGGCCATGGAGTCCGACCCCCAGGCGGCGATCGCGCTGTCGCTGGTGCTGCTGGTGGTCTCCGTGGCCGTCCTGGTCGGCCTGCGCGACCGCTGGCTGTCGACGCCGTGACTTCGCCCGCACCGAGACACCGCCCGCACCGGAGACACTGGCCACACCGGAACACTTCGAACACCCTGGACACTTCCAACGCCCTGGACACTCCGGACACCTGGACGCCGCACCGATGAGCACCGCCAGCCGCCCCGGCCCCGCCCTGGACGCCCGTCTGAGGGTCGAGCGCCCCGGGTTCGCCCTCGACCTCGACCTCACCGCCGCCCCCGGCGAGGTGGTGGCGCTGCTCGGCCCCAACGGCGCCGGCAAGTCCACCGCCCTGCGCGCCCTCGCCGGCCTGCTCCCGCTCACCGGCGGCCACCTGCGCCTGGACGGTCACGTCCTGGAGGACCCTGCGCAGCGCGCGTACACCCCCGCCGAGGAGCGGCCGGTCGGCGTGGTCTTCCAGGACTACCTGCTGTTCCCGCACCTCAGCGCGCTCGACAACGTCGCCTTCGGTCCGCGCTGCCAGGGCCGCCCCAAGCGCGAGGCGCGGGCCGAGGCGGCGGCCTGGCTGGAGCGGATGGGCCTGACCGACCACGCCTCGGTCCGCCCCGGCCGGCTCTCCGGCGGCCAGGCCCAGCGGGTGGCGCTCGCCCGCGCCCTCGCCGTACGCCCCCGGCTGCTCCTGCTGGACGAGCCGCTGGCCGCCCTGGACGCCCGCACCCGGCTCGACGTACGGTCCCAGCTGCGGCGCCACCTGGCCGAGTTCGAGGCGGTGGCGGTGTTGGTGACGCACGACCCGCTGGACGCCATGGTGCTGGCCGACCGGCTCGTGGTGATCGAGGACGGGCGGGAGGTACAGTCCGGCAGCCCGGCGGAGGTCGCCCGGCGTCCGCGCACCGACTACATCGCCCGGCTGGTCGGCCTGAACCTGTACCAGGGCCGGGCCGACGGCACCCGGGTCACGCTCCCGGACGGAACGGTCCTGGCCACCACCGAGGAGCTGGACGGCCCGGCCTTCGTGGCCTTCCCGCCCTCCGCCGTGACGCTGTACCGTGAGCGCCCGCAGGCCAGCGCCCGCAACCTGTGGAAGGCCGAGGTCACCGGGCTGGACCTGCACGGCGACCAGGTCCGCGCCGAACTCGCCGGCGACCTGCCGCTGGCCGCCGACCTCACCCCGGCCGCCGTCGCGGAGCTGGAGCTGGCGCCCGGCGTCGCTGTCTGGGCCTCGGTCAAGGCGACCCAGACCCACGCCTACCCTGCCTGACAGCCCACCGCCGGAGCGGCTCCGGCAGGAGCCCTCCGGCAGAACCCCTCCGGCGGGGCCGCTCCAACAGGCCGCTCCGACGGGGCCGCCCCGACAGGCCAGCTTCGGCGGGCCGCTCCGACGGGGCCGCTCCGACGGGATCGAGCCGGCAGCGTCACTCCGCCGGTTCGACGAACCCCGACTCGTACGCCGCGATCACCGCCTGGGTGCGGTCCCGCGCGCCCAGCTTCGCCAGCACGCTGCTGACGTGCGTCTTCACCGTCTGTACGCCGAGGAACAGCTGCTCGGCGATCTCCCCGTTGCTGAGGCCGCGCGCGACCAGCCGCAGCACCTCCGCCTCGCGCTCGGTCAGCGCCGCCCGCTCCATGGCCGCCCGGGCGGTCGGGTTGCCGTGCCCGGCCGCCAACCGGCGGATCGCGGCCGGGAACAGCAGCGACTCGCCCGCCGCCACCAGCCGCACCGCCTGGGCGATCTCGGCCGGGCGGGTGCGCTTGAGCAGGAAGCCGTCGGCGCCCGCGCGCAGCGCCTGGTAGACGTAGTCGTCGTTCTCGAAGGTGGTCACGACCAGGATCCTCGGAGGGCGCTCCCCCGGTGCGCCGGGGCGCAGCAGTTCGCGGGTGGCCGCCAGGCCGTCCAGTACCGGCATCCGGACGTCCATCAGCACCACGTGCGGGCGCAACGCGCGGGCGAGGGCGACCGCTTCGGCACCGTCGGACGCCTCGCCGACCACCCGCAGGTCCCCCTGCGCCTCCAGGACGGCCCGCAGGCCGGCCCGGACCAGTTCCTCGTCGTCGGCGAGCAGGATGTCCGTCATCTCGGCGGCTCCTCCGGCCGCACCTCGGGTCACAAGATCGTTCGTCACGAGCCCAAGCGTAGGGGCAACCGGACGGTCAGCACCCATCCCCCGTTCCCCTCCTGCGCCTCGGCCGCCCCCGGCCCCGTCCCCTGCACCGACCCCGCTCCCGACCCCGTCCCCGGTGCCACTCCCCGCGCCGGTCCCGCCGTCGCCTCCCCGCCGAGCAGGGTGGCACGCTCGCGGATGCCGCGCAGTCCCTTGCCGCCCTTGCGCGTTGCGCCCCTGCCCGCGCCGTAGGCGGCCGGCCGATCCGCCCCGGCCGGTGAACGGCCGCTTCCGAGTGGCCGGTTGGCGCAGCGCAGCTCCAACTGGCCGTCCCGTACGGCGATCCGGATGTCGATCGGCTCGCCGGGCGCGTACTTGAGCGCGTTGGTGACTCCCTCCTGGACGATCCGGTACGACTCGCGGGAGAGCACTCCGGGCAGGGTGCCGGGAGGCACCTCGATCCGTGCCTCCACCGGGCTTCCGGCCGCCCGGGCGGTGTCGAACAGCGCGGGCAGCTGGTCGATCCCGGGCTGTTCGGTGGCCGCGCCGTTCGCTCCGGCCGGAGTCTCGCGCAGCAGCACGAGGGTGCGCTCGAGATCCTCCATGGCCTGTCGGCCGGTCTCCTCGATGACTTCGAGCGCCTTGGCGACGAAGGCCGGATCCCCGACCTCGCGCGCCGCTCCCGCCTGGAGGACCGTCACCGTCAGGGCGTGGCCGATCGAGTCGTGCAGCTCCCTGGCCAACCGGTTGCGCTCCAGCAGCCGTTCGGCCCGCAGTTCCGCCTCGGCCAGGCGCTCCGCCGACGACGGGCCCAACAGTCTTACTGCCATGGCGAGTTGGAGGCGCCCTGCGTACACCAGGAACCAGCCGAGGCCGAGTGCCGCCAACGGCGTGAACGGGAGGTACCAGAGGACGTCCGGACCGGTCAGCCGCTCGAAGGCCCCGGCGATCCCGAAGACCACGGGGAACCCGACCGCCGAACCGAGCGCGACCCGTCCGATCAGCCAGCCGGCCGTGCGCCGCCGGTCGGCCCAGGAACGGGAGGGCTCGGTGGCGATGTCCTCCTCGCGGTCGGGCACCAGCAGCAGCCGGGCCTGCACCCCCTCGGCCCGGCGCGCCGCCGGGATGAGCGCGGCGAGCGCGAGCAGCACGACGTCCGTCGAGACGCTCGCCATCAGGATCCCGCCGACGCCCTTGTGGTACGTCCCCGGATAGACCATCAGCACGACGCCGGCGAAGATCCACCCGACCAGCAGGTGCAGCAGTCGTGCGTACGTGGCGCCGGCCACCAGGGGCGCGACGAGCCTCGGCACCGCGCTTCCCGGCGCAACGCTCCCGGACACCGCGCTGTTCAGCGCTGCGATCTTGGACATTGGGCCATCCTGTCAGGCCGTCCCGGGCCCCGGCTCCCGCGCCGGTCTCCGGCCGGCTCCCTCTCGGGAGGGAGGCGGCTCCCCGCCCCGGCGGGATCCGCCGCACCGGACCGCTCCGGTCGAATGGAGCCACCGCCCGGGGACGACCATAGCGAGCCCCGGCGGAGACCGACGACAAGGCGAGACGAGACGAGGGGAGCGGGCCGTGATCGAGATCCAGGGCCTCACCAAGGAGTACGACGGCCGGCGCGCCGTCGACGACCTGACCTTCGAGGTCCGGCCCGGCGTGGTGACCGGCTTCCTCGGCCCGAACGGCGCCGGCAAGAGCACCACCATGCGCCTGGTCCTCGGCCTCGACCGGCCGACCGCCGGACACGCCCTGGTCGGCGGCCGGCCGTACGTCGAACTCCCCGACCCGCTGCGGACGGTCGGAGCGCTGCTGGACGCCCAGGCGCTGCACGGCGGCCGGACCGCGCACGGCCATCTGCGCTGGCTCGCCGCGAGCAACGGCCTGCCGGCCCGCCGGGTCGACGAGGTGCTCGGCCGGGTCGGCCTGGCGGACGCCGCTGGGCGGCGGATCCGGGGCTTCTCGCTCGGCATGCGCCAGCGCCTGGGGGTGGCCGCCGCACTGCTCGGCGACCCGCCGGTCCTGCTGCTGGACGAGCCCGTGAACGGCCTGGACCCGGAGGGCATCCGCTGGATCCGCACCCTGCTGCGCGGCTTGGCCACCGAGGGCCGGGCGGTGCTGGTCTCCTCCCACCTGATGACCGAGATGGCTCTCACCGCCGACCACTTGGTGGTGATCGGGCGCGGCCGGCTGCTCGCCGACGCCGCCACCCCGGAGTTCATCGACCGCCACGGCCGGACCCGGACCAGGGTCCGCGCCGTCGACCCGACCAAGCTCGCCGCCCTGCTCGGCGACCCCGGCCACGGCCTCGACGCCACCGAAGTCGGCGACGGCGCCTGGGAGGTGAGCGGCGCCGAACCCGAGCGGATCGCCGCGCTCGCCGCCGCCGGCGGCGTGGTGCTGTACGAGATCGCCGTGCAACAGGACTCCCTGGAGGAGGCGTTCATGCGGATGACCGCCGACAGCGTCGAGTACCGCGCGGAGGCCGCCGCGTGAACGCGCCCACCCCTGCCGGGACCTCTGCCACCGGGGCTCCTGCCGCCAACGCCCTGCGCGCCGAGTGGATCAAGCTCGCCACCCTCCGGTCGCTCTGGATCACGCCCCTGCTCGCCCTGGTGCTCACGGCGGGCGTCACCACCGCCGTCGGCGCGGCCCTCGGTGACAAGGACCACAGCCTCACCGGCGACCCCGGCGTCGGCATCTTCTACGGCCTCAACTTCGGCCAGGCGGCACTGACCTGCTTCGGCATCCTGCTGATCGGCCAGGAGTTCAACACCCGCATGATCGACTTGTCGTTCACCGCCGTACCGAGGCGGGGCCGTTTGTACGGCGCCAAGCTCGCGCTCGGCGCACTGGTCGGACTCGCGGTCGGCGCCGTCGGGACGGCGGGCGCCTTCGCCGGTTACGCGGCCACCGTTCCCGCCGAATGGGACGGGCCCGCCTTCGTCCGCACCGCCGTGGCCGGGGTGCTCTACCAGACGCTGCTGGTGGTGCTCTGCCTCGGGACGGCCGCCCTGCTGGGCAATCTCACCGCCGCCATGGGGCTGTTGGTCCCGTCCCTCTTCCTGCTCTCACCGCTGCTCAGCGGTGTCCCCGGGGTGCGGAAGGTGGTCCAGTTCCTGCCCGACCGGGCCGGCCAGTACGCCCTGCGGTACGCCGACGACCCGGCGGTCGCCTACGGCCACTGGACCGGACTGCTGATCATGGCGCTCTGGACGGCCCTGGCGGCGTACGGCGGGCTGCGGGCACTGCGACGCGCCAAGTGACCCGGAGCGAAAGGGACATGGGAGATCGGACATGGGATACCGGAGTTGGGAGCGACAATGAGCACGATGGCCGACGCCGTACGCGCCGAACGGGTCAAGTTCACCACCCTCCCCTCGCAGTGGGCGGCCCCGCTGGTCGCGCTCGCGCTGACCGTCGGGGTCACGGCGGCCGTCAACGCCGCCTACGGGGCGAAGGACCACACGCCCGGTGAGGACCCGGCCGGCGGGATCTTCTACGGGCTGCTGTTCGGCCACGTCGCGGTGGCCTGCCTCGGGATCCTGCTGATCGGGCAGGAGTTCAACACCCGCATGATCGGCACCTCACTCACCGCCGTCCCCCGGCGCGGTCGGCTGTACGGCGCCAAGCTCGCGCTCGGCGCCGGGCTGGGCCTGCTGCTCGGGCTGGCGTCGACGGCGGGCTCGTTCCTGGCCGTCGGCACCACCGTCGGCCTGGACCTCTCCACCCCGGGCCTGGCCCGCAGTTTCCTGGCCGGGGTGCTGTACCACCCGATGATGGTGCTGCTCTGCCTCGGACTGACCGCGATGCTGGGCAACTTCAGCGCCGCACTCGGCCTGCTGACCCCGATGGTGTTCCTGGGCACCACCTGGCTGGCCGCCATCCCCGGCGTCCGCGAACTGGGCCAGTTCCTGCCCGACCGGGCCGGCCTGTACGCGACCCGCACCCAATCCGAGCCGGGCGTCCACTACAACCACTGGACCGGACTGCTGATCATGGCGCTCTGGACGGCCCTGGCGGTCTACGGCGGGCTGCGGGCGATGCGGCGCTACGAGCGGAGCTGACGACCGACGAGGAACGGCGAACGGATGACAGCTGACAGATTTCGAATTCTGTCAGCTGTCAGCTGTGATCCGTTATCTGTTCGCTGCAATCTGTGCGCCGCCGGCCCTCTGCCGCCGCCACCCCGTCACCGCAGTGCCGGGTGGTCCGCGATCACCGTGCAGCTGCCGGGGACGATCTCGGTGAAGCCCGCGTCCTGGACCACCGGCAGCCCGCTGCGCAGGAGGTCCTGCCACGTCTCCGGCGCGGCCGTCCGGACCGCGAGCGCGAACCCGGCCTCGGCCCACTCCTTGCGCTGTGCCTCATCGAGCCGCCACCACGCGAGCTGGGCGGCGTGCCCGGTCTGCGCCATCGTCTTGCCCGCGCTCATCTCCAGCTCGGGGTTGAGCCACAGCACCGGCAGCCCCGGCTCGGGCGTCCCGACCTCGGCCGTCTCCTCCAGGTCCGTCCCGGACACCTGGAGCTTGGCGAGTTCCTTCGGCCAGCCGTCCAGCGGGATCGGCGGGAACACCCGCACCTCGGCCTCCCGCCCCCGCACCGTGACGCCGGGCAGCTCGCCCGCCCGCCGCCACTCACCGCCCCGGGCCCGCCGGACCACCTTGCGGATCCGGGCGTCCTCCCAGGCGGCGACCCGCTCCGCCCACTCGCCGTCCACCTCGGTCACCCGGGGGTCGGCGAGCAGGGTGAGCACCGCCCGCGCCGAGGTCTCCAGCGCGTCCGTCCGGCCCGGCGGAGTCGCCCGCTCCACCCGGACGACCAGCGGCAGCACGTACTGCGGCCGCTCGTCGCGCTCCTCGCGCGACGGGGTGTCGCCGAGCTCCGCCGCCGGGGCGGGGGCCACGGCGGCCCGCGACGGGACCGAAGCCGGGGCCGGGGCCGGAGCCGTGGGCAGGGACGGGGAAACCGGAGACGAAGGAGCCGGGGCCGGAGCGGCGGAAGTCGGAGCGTCGGAAAGAGAAGTCACCCGACCAGGATGCCAGCCCCGCCCCGACCGACTCGGCCCGCCCCGTTCACCTCGACGGTTCGCCTCGACGGCGAGCCCCCGGCACTCGCCGTCCGAACCGCCGTACCACCGCACCACCGCACGGCAACCGCGACGCCCGGTCAGCGCCGGTAGCCGCGCTGCGGGTCCCGCTCCTCCGCGTCCTCGTACATCAGGAACCAGCCCTCCGGGTGGGTGGCTGCCAGCAGCAGTTCCGTGCGCTGCTCCGCCGCGAGCTCCGGATCGCCGTCGTCCGGCCCGTAGACGCCGAACAGCTCGTCGTGGCAGCCGTCCCAGTCGTAGTCGTACAGGTCGGCCGGGAGGTCGCCCATCATGTCCGCCACCGACTCGGGCTGCGCGCCGAGCAGGGCCCGGGCGTCCACCAGGGCCATCCGCAGCGCTATCTCCTCGGCCAGGCAGCGCGGCAGCGGCCACTCGCCGAGCGCGAGGTCGTCGGCGAGGTCGTCGAAGGCCCGGGCCATCGCGCGGCGCCAGCCCCGGTGCATCCGCCAGGTGCGCTCGGGCAGCCGGGAGAAGACCGTCCAGTCCGTGTCGTCGCCCTCGGAGACCGCCTCGTCCCCGTGCTCGTCGAAGTCGTCGTACGCGGCGTCGGCCAGACCGATCAGCTGGGCGTGGAGCAGACAGGCGGTGCGCGGGGTGAGCGTCCAGTCCGCGCCCGCGCCGCCGTCCTCCTCGTCGCCCTCCAGCGGGAACAGGTCCGCGAAGTCGGGGGTGAAGTCCTCCGTGACGCTGATCTCCAGCGTGCCGCCGAGCGCCTCGACCCCGGGGATGGCGGCCACCAGCCGGTCCGGGTGCAGTAGCGCACCGAGCGCCGCGTTGGCGTCCTCGGCCACCTCACGCAGCAGTTCACGGCGCTGGCCGGCCGGGTCGATGCCCTCGAAGTCCAGCTCCTCGACGGCCCTGATCGCGGCCGCGCGCAGGGCCGGCCAGTCGGTGATCCGAAGGCCCAGCACCACCGTCGCCTCGATCTCCTGCGCACCGGAGTCCTCCGCCGCGCCCGGCCCCTGTGGATGATCGCTTCGCTCGCCCATGGGGCTAACGGTACGGCCTTTCGGGCGCCCGATCACGGGTCCGGACCAGCTTCCGGAAGCCTTCTCGGCCACCACCCGGCCCCGCCTCGGTCACTCGGACGCACGAACTGGCAGGATGCGTCCCATGGCAGACATCAACGAGTACGGCGGCGGGCAGGGCCCGAACGCAGACGTCCTTGTCGTGACCACCAACGACATCCCCGGTTTCCGGGTCGACCACGTGATCGGCGAGGTCTTCGGGCTGACCGTCCGCAGCCGCCACGTCGGCAGCCAGATCGGTGCCGGTCTGAAGTCGCTGGTCGGCGGTGAGCTGCGCGGTCTGACGAAGACCCTGGTCGAGAGCCGCAACGAGGCGATGCAGCGGCTGGTCGAGCAGACCAAGGCGCGTGGCGGCAACGCCGTCCTGATGATGCGTTTCGACGTCACCGAGGCGGCCGCTGTCGGCACCGAGGTCTGCGCCTACGGCACCGCCGCGGTGATCTCCCCGGTCTCCTGACGCCCTTCCGGCCCGGAACGGACGCCCTCCGGCCCGGTGCGCGGGAACACATCGCCGGTCCGCCGATGTTTCACGGGCGTGACTGTTTACGGTGCAACTAATGGTGTTCCGCAACGCGTGGACGTCCTGGTGGTGGGCGCCGGGCAGGCGGGCCTGTCCGCCGCCTACCACCTGCGCCGTCGCGGCTTCGCCCCGTACCGGGCGGGCATCGACGGCGGCTTCGTCGTCCTCGACGCCAACCCCGTACCAGGCGGTGCCTGGGCGCACCGCTCGCCGTCCCTGCGGATGGCCACCGTGCACGGCGTCCACGACCTCCCGGACGCCGAACTCCCGCCGCCGGACCCCGAGGCCCCCGCCCGCGAGGTGGTGCCGGAGTACTTCGCGGCGTACGAGGCCCGGCACGCGCTCCCGGTCGTACGCCCGGTCGTGGTGCGTGCCGTACGGGCGGAGTCCGAGCGCCCGGACTCCCGGTTGCTGGTCGAGACCGACCACGGCACCTGGTCCACCCGTGCGCTGGTCAACGCCACCGGCACCTGGACCCGCCCCTTCCTCCCGCACTACCCGGGCCACTTCGCGGGCCGTCAGCTGCACTACGCCGAGTACCGCGGTCCCGAGGAGTTCACGGGCAAGCGCGTGCTGGTGGTGGGCGGCGGGGCTTCGGCGATCCAGGTGCTGTCGGAGGTGGCCGCCGTCGGCGAGACGGTCTGGGTCACCCGCTCCGAACCCGTCTACCACGACGGACCGTTCACTCCCGAGTACGGGCGCGCGGTGGTCGCCAAGGTGGCGGAGCGGGTCCGGAAGGGCCTGCCGGTGCGCAGCGTGGTGAGCGTGACCGGGCTCGGCCCGTCCGTCGCCTACCGGCGCGCCGAGGAGCTGGGCGCGCTGCACCGCCGGCCGATGTTCGACCGCCTGACCGAGCACGGGGCCGCCTGGGGCGACGAGGAGCTGGCGGTGGACGCGATCGTCTGGGCGACCGGTTTCCGGCCCGAGATCGGGCACCTCGGCCCGCTCGGCCTTCGTTCCCCCGGCGGCGGCATCGCGCTCACCGGGACCCGTGCCACCGCCGACCCCCGCGTCCACCTGGTCGGCTTCGGCCCCTCCGCCAGCACCGTCGGCGCCAACCGGGCCGGGCGCGCGGCGGTCAACGACCTGGTCAAGCTCCTCGGGAACCCGGCCCTCGGTGCTCCGGCGCTCGGTGCTCCGGCGCTCGGTGCTCCGGCGCTCGGTGGCGCGGTGACGGAGCCCGCCGCCGTCTGAGGCTCAGCGGTCGTAGTCGACGGTCACCCGGTCGGTGAGCGGGCGGGCCTGGCAGGTGAGGACGTAGCCGGCGGCCAGTTCCTTCTCCTCCAGCGCGAAGTTGCGGCGCATCTCCACCTCGCCCTCGGTGACCAGGGCGCGGCAGGTGCCGCAGACCCCGCCCTTGCAGGCGAACGGCAGGTCGGGGCGGGAGCGCTGGGCGCCGTCCAGGATCGAGCGGTCGCGCGGGAGGCAGAGGGTGCTGCCGCGGCCGTCGAGGACGACGGTGACCTCGCTCTGCGGGCCCGAGGCTCCACCGGACGAAGCGCCGCCCGACGAGGCGTCCGTCCGGTCCCAGTCCTCGTCGCGTTCCGGGAGCGGCTCGTCCTCGGCGTGGAACAGCTCCTGGTGCACCCGCTCGCCCGGCACGTCCAGCTCCGCCAGCAGTTCCTTGGCCCCCGCGACCATGCCGAACGGGCCGCACAGCCACCAGTGCCCGACGCTGCCGACGTCCACCAGCGCCGCCAGCAGCGCGCGAACCCGCTCCGGGTCCAGGCGGCCGCTGAGCAGCTCGGCGTCCCTGGTCTCCCGGGAGAGTACGTGGACCAGCTGGAAGCGGCCGAGGTAGCGGTCCTTCAGGTCGGCCAGCTCGTCCGCGAACATCACGGTGTCGCTGCGCCGGTTGCCGTAGAGCAGGGTGACGGTGGAGTCGCGGTCGGCGGCCAGCACGGAGGCGGCGATCGACAGCATCGGGGTGATGCCGGAGCCGGCCGCGAGCAGCACGTGGTCGGCCGGGACGCCGAGTTCGGGGGTGAACAGGCCGGACGGCGTCAGCACCTCGACCTCCTCGCCCGGCACGGCCTCGCGCACCAGCCAGCGCGAGAACAGCCCGCCGGGCACCTCCCGGACGGCGATCCGCAGCGGCCCGCCGACCGGGGCGCAGATCGAGTACGAGCGGCGCTCGTCGGCGTCGTCCACCAGCTTGCGCAGGGTCAGGGTCTGCCCGGGGCGGAAGGCGTACTCCTGCACCAGTTCGTCCGGCACCGCGAAGGTCACCGCGACGGCGTCCTCGCACAGCCGCTCGACCCGGTCGATCCGCAGCCGGTGGAAGGTCGGGCGGCGGGCGGGGCGGATGCCGCTCGCCTCGGTGTCCGAGCCGGTGTCCGCCCTGGTGGCGGAGGCGGAAGCCGCAGTGGCGGAGGCCGGTCCGGCGGGGGTGGAGGCCGGTCCGGCGGAGGCGGCGCCCGGACCGGCGGTACCGGCGGACGCGGCGGCGGGGGAAGCGGCGGGCATTCAGATCTCCTTGACGCGTTCGAACGGCTCGCGGCAGGCCCGGCAGCGCCAGAGCGCCTTGCAGGCGGTGGAACCGAAGCGGGACAGCTCCTCCGTCGCGGTGCCACCGCAGTGCGGGCACGGCACGGGGGGCGGGGTCGCGGTTCCGGTGCGGGTCGGGCCGAGGGTGAGCGCCACCGGACCGGCCGTGGCGACGGCGGCGGTGGGGCGCGGCGGGGCGATGCCCGCCTCGGCGAGCTTGCGGCGGCCCTCGGCGGTGATCAGGTCGGTGGACCACGGCGGGTCCAGCCGCAGCCGCACCCGGACGTCCGGGTACCCGGCCGCGCGCAGCCGGCGGTCCACGTCGGCGGCCATCTCGGCGACGGCGGGGCAGCCCGAGTAGGTCGGGGTCAGCCAGGCGGTCACCGTGCCGTCGGCGCTGCCGCTGCCGTCCACCTCGACCTCGGCCAGGACGCCCAGGTCGGCCAGGGTCAGCATGGGCAGCTCCGGGTCCGGGACGGCCGCGGCGACCGCCCAGGCCAGGTCCCGGGTCGTCCTGCCCGTCGGGTCCGCGGTGCCGGTCGGGTCCGCGACGCCCGTCGGGCCCGCCGCGCCCGTCGCGGTGCCGCCCGTCACCATGTCGCCCCCGGGTGGGCCCGGGCCACCACCTGGAGCTCGGCGAGCAGCGGGCCGAGCGCCTCGGTGTGCACGCCGTCCCGGCCGGCCCGGCCCAGGACGGTGGCCAGCGGCGGCACGTCCGGTACGGTCAGCCCGGCCTCGGCGAGGACGGCGGCGAGCGAGCGCAGCACCGGTTCACGCAGCGTCGCAGGGTCGACGCCCGCGCGCTGCTCCACCGGGTGTGCCGTGAACAGCTCCTCCAGCAGTGGCCAAACCGCGTCCAAACCGGCCTGCATCCGCTCGGCGGAGTACGGCGTGCCATCGCCCAGGCGCAGCGTCCAGGCGGTGGCGTACTCCCGGTGGTAGGCCAGCTCCTTGACGCCCCGGGCCGCGACCGCGGCCAGTACCGGGTCGGGGTGCGTGCTCAGCGCCTCGTACAGGGCGCCGCGCGCGGTGGCGAACAGCAGCAGCCGGGCGATCGAGTACGCGAAGTCGCCGTTCGGCGTCTCCACCAGGCGGACGTTGCGGAACTCGTGCTCCTCGCGCCAGTACGCCAGGTCGTCCTCGGTGCGGCCGGTGCCGTCCGCCTGACCTGCCCGGGTGAGCAGCAGGCGGGCCTGGCCGAGCAGGTCGAGGCCCAGGTTGGCGAGCGCGACCTCCTCCTCCAGCTCGGGCGCCCTGGTGCACCACTCGATCAGCCGCTGGGCGAGGACCAGAGCGTCGTCGCCCAGCATCCGGCAGTAGGCGGCGAGGTCCGCGCCGTCCACGCCTGCGGGCAACGCCGTGTCCACGCCGAGCAGCGGGTCGGCGAAGCCCGTCCCGTACGCCCAGCGGCCCTCGCCCTCGGGGCCGGGGGCGGCGTCGGCGAGGCTGAGGTAGACGTGGTCGTCCTGGTCGGCGCCGGTGGTGGTGTCGTTGTGCACGGTGGCTCCCCCGTCAGATGTGCGGGACATCCTCGGGGATGTCGTAGAAGGTCGGGTGGCGGTAGACCTTGTCGCCGCTGGGCTCGAAGAACGGGTCGCGCTCGTCCGGGGTGGAGGCGGTGATCGCGTCCGAGCGGACCACCCAGAGGCTCACACCCTCGTTACGGCGGGTGTACAGGTCGCGGGCGGCGAGCAGGGCCATCCGGTCGTCGGAGGCGTGCAGCGAGCCGACGTGGACGTGGTTCAGCCCGCGCCGGGGGCGCACGAACACCTCGTACAGCGGCCAGCCGGCCTTGGACCCGGCCGGGGAGCCAACCTGGGGGTCGGTCACTTTCCGTTCTCCTGTTCGGTGGCTTCAGCGGCCGCGGGGGCTGCGGTGGTCTCGGGGGCTGCGGTGGTCTCGGGGGCCGCGGGGACTGCGGCGGCTTCGGCGGCGCGCTTGGCCGCGTAGGCGACGGCCGCCTCGCGCACCCAGGCACCGTCCTCGTGGGCGGCGCGGCGGCGGTCGACCCGCTGGGCGTTGCAGGGGCCCTGGCCGTGGATGACCCTGGTCAGCTCGGACCAGTCCGGCTCGCCGAAGTCCCAGCCGCCGCGCTCCTCGTTCCAGCGCAGCTCGGGGTCCGGGAGGGTGACGCCCAGGTGCTCGGCCTGCGGGACGGTCATGTCGACGAAGCGCCGGCGCAGCTCGTCGTTGCTGTGCCGCTTGATCCGCCAGGCCATCGAGCGGGCGCTGTTCGGCGAGTCGGCGTCCGAGGGGCCGAACATCATCAGCGACGGCCACCACCAGCGGTCCACCGCGTCCTGGACCATCCGGCGCTGGGCCTCGGTGCCGCGCATCAGCGTCATCAGCAGCTCGTAGCCCTGGCGCTGGTGGAAGGACTCTTCCTTGCAGATCCGCACCATCGCGCGGGCGTACGGGCCGTAGCTGCAGCGGCAGAGCGGGACCTGGTTGCAGATCGCGGCGCCGTCCACCAGCCAGCCGATCACGCCGACGTCGGCGAAGGTGAGGGTCGGGTAGTTGAAGATCGAGGAGTACTTCTGGCGGCCGGAGATCAGCTTCTCGGTGAGCTCGGCGCGGTCGACGCCGAGGGTCTCGGCGGCGGCGTAGAGGTAGAGGCCGTGGCCGGCCTCGTCCTGGGCCTTGGCGAGCAGGATCGCCTTGCGGCGCAGGGACGGGGCCCGGGTCAGCCAGTTGCCCTCGGGCTGCATGCCGATGATCTCGGAGTGGGCGTGCTGGGCGATCTGGCGGATCAGGGTGGCCCGGTAGGCGTCGGGCATCCAGTCCCTGGGCTCGATCCGCTGCTCGGCGGCGACGACCGCCTCGAACCGGTCCTCCGGCGTCTGCGCGGGGACCGCCTCGGCCACCTCTGCTGTCACCACGGTCCCCTCTCGTGTCCTACCCGGTCGGTCGGGCGTCTGGGCGCCGACCAACCGACTGACCGTTCGGTCGGTACCATTCTGCGCGGCGGGACGGAGGGATGGCAAGGTGCGGAACGGATAACAGCTGACAGATTTCAGAATCTGTCAGCTGTTATCCGTCAGCTCTTCACTGTTTGCTGTTCGCTGTCCCCTGTTCGCTGACTGCTGTTCGCTGTGAGTTGTTCGCTGTTCCCTGTCGACTGTCGACTGTCTGCCCGTCGTCGACCGTCAGCGGTCGGCCGTCAGCGGCTCACTGGCGGCTCATCCCTCCGCGCGGTCGCGCAGTCGCGGCAGCGGTACGGCAAGAAGTGCTGCCAGCAGGGCGACCCGGGGGGCGATCTGGTCGAGCCGGATGTGCTCGTGCCGAGCGTGTGCTCCGGCGCCCACCGCACCGAAGCCGTCCAGGGTCGGCAGCCCGCGCGAGCCGGGCAGATTGGCGTCCCCCGCCCCACCCGCCGGGGCTCCGTCCAGCTGCTGCCCGAGCTCGGCGGCGAGCGAACGCACGTGCCGCAACAGCGGGTTGCCCGTCCGTTCGGGCCACGCCGGACGGCTGGACAGCACCTCCGTACGGACCCGGGCGCCCGGGCGCAGCGCGGTGAGCCGGGCGAGGTCGTCGAGCGTGCGGCGCTGCGCCTCTGCGGTGGCGAAGCGCAGCCCCAGCTCGGCCTCGGCCCGGCCGGCGACGACATTGGCGCGCGTACCGCCGCTGATCCGCCCGGTGTTGAGCTCGGTACCGGGTTGGCCGGCGAGATCGCGCACCAGCACGAGCTGGTCCACCAGTTCGTCGACCGCGGACACCCCGTCGTGGGCGTCGTTGCCGGCGTGCGCCTCGCGGCCGGTCACGGTGAGCCGCACCCGGGTGCTGCCGCGCCGCGCGGTCTTCAACCGGCCGTCGGGGTGCGACGGTTCGAGCCCCAGGACCGCGGCGGCGCCGCGCAGCTGGCGCTCGACCAGGCGCCGCCCGTCCGGACTGCCCACCTCTTCGTCGGAGACCACGACCAGGCGGACGGTGCGGTGCGGGCACTCGCCCAGGTCCGCGAGAAGCGCCAACGCGCCCTCGAGGATGGCGAGTCCACCCTTCATGTCGACCACGCCGGGGCCGGTGAGCCGGCCGTCCTGCTCGGTCACCGGCCAGTCCGCGAGGGTGCCGACCGGCCAGACGGTGTCGTGGTGCCCGACGATCAGCAGGTGCGGCAGGGACTCGTCCCGGCCCTCCCACTCCAGTACCAGGTGGTCGCCCGCCGGTCCGGGTTCGCGGCGGGCGGTGGCACCGGTGGTACGGAACCCGGCCGCCAACTCCTCGGCCAGGGCGTCGAGTCTCGGGGCGTCACCGCTGGGGGACTCGATCCGCGCCAGGTCGGCGCAGCGGCGCCGGACGGCGCCGGCGAGGCTACGGGCACGGGTGCTGAGTGCCTGCGGCACACCGGGCAACGCCGTGGTGGCGGTTGCGGTCCCCGGGGTGGCGGTGGCCGCCGGTCTTGCCGTGGGCTTCGCGACAGTCGTCTTCGCCACCGCGGTCTTCGCGACGCCGGTTTTGGTGAGGGCTGATTTCGTGAGGGCGGCGTTGGTGAGGGCCGACGTGGCGGCCGTGGCCTTGGCGACCGCCGCCTTGGTGGCGGCCGTCTTCGCGGTGGCGGACGCGGTGGCGGTGGCCTGCCCCGAGGCGGTCGGCACCGTGGTGGCCGGAGCCGGAGCGGCAGTTGCCGTGCAGGCGGCGGCAGCGGTACCGGTGGCAGTGGTGATGGCGAGGGCCTCGCCGTCGGTGGCGGCCGGGACGGTGACAGGTGACGGGGCGGGTTCCCCGGCGGCGCCCGGCACGGCGTGCGACCCGATGGTCTGGGAACTCAACGCTCGCCTCCGCGGCCGCCGCCGGTATACAGCGGCCGTACCGGCCGACCGTTTCCGCCCGGGCGCCAGGCCCGGCCGGACCGCACCGACCGAACGGGATGATGGGCGGCCCACCGGAGCGGCCCGACTGGCCCAAGTACGGTGGTACGGCATGGCGGCGTGCTTGGCATGATGCGTCCTCCTCGCTCGATCCGGGGACCCCGGTCCGCCCGGAGCCCCCGTGGACGGCGGCCTCCTGACAGCGGGCGCAGTGGCCGGACCGCCGCAGGGAAGCCGAGATGTGAGCCTAGAAGAACCGTTCGGTTTCCTGCGAGGTGGCCCTGCTCCCAGCGTGCCGGTACCGGGCCCCGCTTCGGAGGCCGCCCGTCCGCGATCGGCGCGAGCGCTCGGCGCGCGGGCCTGGATCGGCGCGCGGGCGCGGTCGCCGGATCGCGCCCATCTCCACCATGGACCCGCCGCCCGAGTTCGGCAGCGCAAACGGCGAAGGCACGGCAATTCCACGCCGGATGGGTGACAGCGGCTCAGCACGCGGTACGAACCGGGGGCACGCGACGGCTCAGGGAGGCCCGCTTCGAGTCCCGCCCTGACTCCGGAGGAACGTCCGGGGAACGCCCGCGTGAACACCGGACGATGCCGTGCCCCGATGTGCCCCACCGCGCCTCGACGTGCCTCGGCTGCTACGCCGGGCACGACAGGGCGGCAGCCGGGCACGGCGGGACGGCGGCCGGGCAGGGCGGGACGGCTGGGCGGCGTGCCCTTGGGACAGCGACTCGCTCAGCCACCGTCGCCCACCAGCCCGGCGTCGCGCGCGAGCAAGGCCGCCTGGACCCGGTTTCCGACTCCGAGCCCGGTCAGGATCCGGCTGACGTGCGCCTTGACGGTGCTCTCACGCATCCCGAGCACGCCGGCGATCTCCGCATTGGAGAGCCCGTCGGCGAGTTCGCGCAGGACCTCGGTCTCCCGCGGGGTGAGCCCGGCGACCCGACTGCGGGCCGTCACCGACCGGGGCGCCCCGACCCGGTGGTAGCGGTCGATCAGCCGTCGCGCGGCCGCCGGGTGCAGCATCCCCTGGCCGCCGGCGACGACGTGCACGGCCCGGGCGATCTCCGCGGGCGGGGTGTCCTTCAGCAGGAACCCGTCCGCCCCGGCCGCGAGCGCCTGGTACACGTACTCGTCCAGGTCGAAGGTAGTGAGGGCGATGACCCGCGGGCCGTCCGGGAGTTCGCGCAGCCGCCGGGTGGCGGCGATCCCGTCGAGCCTGGGCATCCGGATGTCCATCAGCGCGACGTCGATCCGCCGGCTGCCGGCGAGTTCGACGGCCTGCAGCCCGTCGGCGGCCTCGGCGACCACGGTGAGTGCCGGATCCTGGGCCAGCAGGTCGACCAGGCCGAGGCGGACCAGCGCGTCGTCGTCCACCACCATCGTTCGGATCATGCGATGTCCTTCGGCTGAGGCTTCGCGCCCTGCTCCGACCGTTCTGACCATTCTGACCGCTCTGATTGCCCTGATCCCTCGGACTGCTCCGAGCTCGGTGACACTCGCCCCGGGTGGGGCCGCGCGGCCCGCGGTGGTGAAGCCGGACCGTCGCCACGGGTGGGACCCGGGTCGGGCGCCGCACGCGGCGGGCGGTCCGGCGCGGGTAACCGGGCGGAGAGCCGGAAGCCGCCGCCTCCGTCCGGGCCTGCGTCGAGATGGCCGCCGAGTGCGCCGACCCGTTCGGACAGCCCCACCAGTCCGTACCCGCCACCGGTGCTGGGCTCGTCCGGCGGCGCCTCGCCCGGGCCGTTGCGGACCTCGACCGTCGTCGCCGGAGCCCCGTAGCCGACCCGGACGGTGACGGGTGCGGCGTGGGCGTACTTGCGGGCGTTGGTCAACGCCTCCTGGACCAGCCTGTGCACAGCCAGCCGGTGGGTGGTCGGGACGGCCTCCGGGTCTCCGGAGAGGGCGAGTTCGACCCGCTGGCCGGCCTGGGTCGCCTCGCCGACGAGCTCGGTGAGGTCGCGCAGGGCGGGCGCCGGGACACGCCCGCCCCCGGCGGGCACGGACGGCTCGACTCCCGTCGCGGACGGGGCAGGTGGGTGGTCGGCCCGCAGCGCGCCCAGGACGTCGCGCAGGTCGTCGAGCGAGCGGGCGGCGGTGGTGCGCAGCAGTTCGAGGCGGTGGGTGAGCCGGTCGGGGTCGGCGGCGACGGTGCCGGCTCTGGCCTGGTCGCGCAGCACCCCGGCGTGCAGCACCAGGAGGCTGAGCCGGTGGGCCAGCACGTCGTGCATCTCCCGCGCGATCCGGGCGCGTTCGGCGGCCCGGGCCTGTTCGGCGCGCAGCTCGCGCTCGCGGCGCAGCGCGTCGACCTGTTCGTGCAGGGTGCGGATCAGCACCCGTCTGCCGTGCAGCCACAGGCCGACCGCCAGGACGGCGGCCTGGACCAGGAGTTGGGACCCGGTGGCACCGACCCAGCCGAGCAGCGAATCCGCGCGCGTCGCGCCGGCCACCGCGATGACCGCGCCACCCGCCATTGCGGGGCCCGTCCGGCCGAGGTAGGCGAGGTGGAAGACGCTGAACAGCCCGGGGAAGGCGCGGTTGAACAGCCCGCCGACGAGCACCGGCAGCACGGCCGAGGCCACCGGGTGGCGGCGGGCGAGGAAGAGCGAGAGCGCGGCGAGCGCGGCCACGGCCGTGCGCGGCAGGCGCAGCGGATCGTCGGAGTGCGTCCACTGGACCAGGGCCTCCTCGGTGGCCAGGCCGAGCACGCCGATCAGCAGCAACGTGTCGATCCCGGCCCGGTGGTCCGGCTCGTACCAGCCGAGCACACTCCTGCGCATGCCCTTCCTCCTTTCCTCGCTTCGCGCTCCGAATGCCTTCCGGGGGGCCGGCGTTCGGCACTTCGGGCTCGATGCTAGGGGCGCTGCGCCGCGCAGCGCCTCTGTCTTCCGGCTACCCGCACCCTCGACTTTCGTCGGGGGTCGGCGCCGCTGACCGGCCGATTCGCGGCGGCTCCGCCGTGCCTAGCGTCGACGGCATGACCGAGAACCGGCTCCGCCACCTCCCCGACTCCCCTTCCCTCCGCCACAGTTCGCCCGTCGGCGGGGACCACCTGCTGTTCCTCGCCGAGGCCCTGCGCACCTTCCACGACACCGGCGCGCTGGCCCCGAGCGGCCCCGAGCTGGTGAACGCGCTGGTGGTACCGGTCACCAGCCGCCCGAACCGTCCGATCTCGGTGCTGGAGGTGGGTGCCGGTACGGGCGTGGTCACCCGCCGACTGGCCCAAGTGCTGCGTCCGGGCGACCGGTTGCACGTCGTCGAGGCCAACCCGCGGTTCGCCGACCGGTTGCGGGAGGATCCGGTCCTGGCCGCCCGGCACCCCGGGGTCGGGTTGCGGCTGTCGGCCTGCCGGGTCGAGGAGTTGCCGGAGTGCCGGCCGTCGGCGCCGGACGGGGCGCGGCCGGAGGACGGTCCGCACCGGTACGACGTGATCGTGTCCGGGCTGCCGTTCACCAACTTCGAGCCCGCTCGGGTGCGGGACATCCTCGACCTCTACCTTCGGCTGCTGGTGCCCGGAGGCGAGCTGACGTACTTCGGGTACCTCGGCACGACGACGGCGCGCACCCTGACCTCGGGTCCCCGCCAGGGCGCCCGCCACCGGGCGGTGGTGCGGCTGCTGCGCCGGTTCGAGGCGGAGCACGGCCTGGGCCGGCGCACGGTGTGGCGCAACGTGCCGCCGGCCCGCGCCCACCTGCTGCGGTCGCCGGGCGGGCGCGAGGCCTGGGCACCGGCGACGGAAGCGGCGGGCCCGGGCGCGGCGGACCGGGACACGGCGAGGCCGAAGAACCCGGCGGGCGGCGAGGAGGTGGGGCGTCACCCGATTCCGAACAAATGACAATCGACAGATTTCAACTTTCAGATAACAGACGACAGCGAACAGATTTTGAAATCTGTTCGCCGTCATGCCATAGTGGCACCCGGGTCACCCTGCCCCCGCCTCCCCGGCACCGCAGCCGCCCCCTGGAGCCCCCGTGTCCCCTCACACCCGCCCCGCCCAGCGCCCCCTCGGCACCACCGGGCCGGTCACCTCGACCCTCGGCCTCGGTTGCATGGGCATGTCCGACCTGTACGGCCCGGCCGACGAGGCCGAGAGCATCGCCACCATCCACGCCGCCCTCGACGCCGGGATCACCCTCCTCGACACCGGCGACTTCTACGGCATGGGCCACAACGAGCTGCTGATCCACGAGGCACTGCGCGGCCGCGACCGCGAGAGCGTGCAGATCAGCGTGAAGTTCGGTGCCCAGCGCACGCCCGACGGCCAGTGGCTCGGGTACGACGCCGGCCCCGCCGCCACCAAGACCGCGCTCGCCTACACCCTGCGCCGCCTGCGCACCGACCACGTCGACGTCTACCGCCCGGCCCGGCTGGACCCGAACGTCCCGATCGAGGAGACCGTCGGCGCCATCGCCGACCTGGTGCAGGCCGGCCACGTCCGCCACATCGGGCTCTCCGAGGTCGGCGCCGACACCCTGCGCCGGGCCGCCGCCGTCCACCCGATCAGCGACCTCCAGATCGAGTACTCACTGCTGTCCCGCTCGATCGAGGCCACCGTCCTCCCCACCGCCCGCGAACTCGGCATCGGCATCACCGCGTACGGCGTGCTCTCCCGCGGCCTGCTCGGCGGCCACTGGGACCGGGACCGCGCCCTCAGCGGCACCGACTTCCGCAGCCACAGCCCGCGCTTCCAGGGCGAGAACCTGGCCCACAACCTGGCGCTGGTCGAGGCCCTGCACGAGATCGCCGCCGCCCGGGGCACGACCGTCGCCCAGATCGCCATCGCCTGGGTGGCCTCGCGCGGGCAGGACGTCGTCCCGCTGGTCGGCGCCCGCCGCCGGGACCGCCTGACCGAGGCCCTCGGCGCACTCGACGTCACGCTGACCGAGGCCGACCTCGCCGCCATCGAGGCCGCCGTACCCGCCGGCTCCGCCGCCGGCGACCGGTACGGCGCCGCACAGATGGCCCACCTGGACAGCGAACGCTGACCGCACCACCCAGCCCCACACCCCGACCGCCACGCCCGACCACACGATCCCAAGGACGGTCCTCCCCGTGACCACGGACACCACACTCACCGCCGAGCAGATCCTGATCGCAGCGGAGGACGTCCTGCGGCGCTTCGGCCCGGCCAAGGCCACCGTCGTGGACGTCGCCCGCAACCTCGGCGTCAGCCACAGCAGCGTCTACCGTCACTTCCCCAGCAAGGCCGCGCTGCGCGAGGCCGTCACCCAACGCTGGCTGGACCAGGCGCACTTCGACCTGGCGGCCATCTCCAACGAGGGCGGCCCCGCCGCCACGCGGCTGCACCGCTGGCTGAAGACGCTGTTCGCGGCCAAGCGGAAGAAGGCGCTGGACGATCCGGAGCTGTTCGCCACCTACATGGTGCTGGTCGAGGAGAACAGCGGCCTGGTGGAAGCCCACATCGACACCCTGGTCGACCAGATCGCGCAGATCGTCCAGGAGGGCACGGAGGGCAAGGAGTTCAAGCTCGCCCACATCCGGAACACCGCCCGCGCTGTCTTCGACGCCACCGGCCCGTTCCACGACCCGGCCTATGCGGCCACCTGGTCCACCCCGGGGATCGACGACCGGTTCGAGGCCGTTTGGCGGCTCGTTCTCGGTGGCCTGAAGGCCAAGTGACGTCACGTCAGTGATCGGGGGCGCCGGCGAGCGGGGGAAAACCGCTGGCCGGCGCCCCGCCCGTCGGCCAGACTGCCGCACACGGTCGATCTCACCTGGAGGATGACATGCGTGCGGCCCTCCCGGCCCTGGACAGCCTGGAGGGACTCGCCCTCGGCGACGCCTTCGGCGACCGGTGGTTCTCGGTGCCACTGGACGAGGCGCCCGCCGCGCTGGCCGCCCGGCTGGTCAGGCCGGCGCCCTGGCACTGGACCGACGACACCGCCATGGCGCTCGTGCTGGTCCGCCACCTGCTCGACGGGGGCGAGGTCCGACCGGACGCGCTCGCCCGGGAGTTCGCCGCCGAGTACGCCCGCGAGCACGGGCGCAAGTACGGCCCGTCGATGCACCGGGTGCTGCGCGGGATCGGCACCGGCGGGGACTGGCGCACCATCACCGCGGGCCAGTTCGAGGGCCAGGGCTCTTACGGGAACGGCGCCGCCATGCGGGTCGCACCGCTGGGGGCCTGGTTCGCCGAGGACCTCGACCTGGTGGCCCGGCAGGCCGAACGGCAGGCGCTCACCACCCACTTCCACCCGGAGGCGGTCGCCGGTGCGGTGGCGGTCGCGCTCGCCGCGGCGCTGGCGGTCCGCGGCCGGGGCGAAGACCGGCCCGCTCGGGCCGAGTTGCTGACCGAGATCGCCGGACGGCTGCCGGACACCGACGTCCGCTCCGGGCTGCGGATCGCCGCCCGGCTGCCCGAGCACACCAGTGTCCGGCACGCCGCCAACGTGCTCGGCTCGGGGGCGCTGATCTCCGCCCCGGACACCGTGCCGTTCGCCCTCTGGTCCGCGGCCGGGCACCTGGACTCGCTGCCCGAGACCGTCTGGCACACCCTGGAGGGCTGGGGCGACAAGGACACCACCTGCGCCATCGCCGCCGGCGTGACCGCCGCCAGGACCGGGCTCGCGGGCGTGCCGCCCGAGTGGCTCACCGCGCGCGAGCAACTCCCGGGCTGGGTCGCCGAGGTGTCCCTGACCACCGACCGGTGACCGGGCGCAGCGGCCGGTGACCAGAACACCCGCTGACCGGAACGCCTGGAAAGCCGGGCCCCGCTTCGGGGCCCGGCGGTCAGCGCCGGGAGACGAAGCGGAACACCCGGTAGGCGAGGAGCAGGACCATCGCGCCACCGATCGCCGACACCCAGGTCGTGACGTCGAGGATGCTCGGTCTCACCGTCCCGTGCATCCAGTGCGAGACGACCCAGGTGCCGATGTAGGAGCCGGTGATGCCGATCAGGGTGTTGCCGATCAGGCCGCGCTCACCCCTCGACATCGCCATCCTGGCCACGGTCCCCGACACCAGGCCCAGCACGATCCACGCCATCCAGCTCATCCGCCGCCCCTTGCGTCATCGGTTGACGACCCCGCCGAGCCCCCGGGTCCGACCGGAAGGACGTACGAGGACGCCGTGCCGTTCCAGCGAACGGAAGGACCGGTACGAACCGGCCACCCGCCGTGCCGCGGCCGCTGCCGAACTGCTTCGTCAGCGGCGCGAGTTGCCGAACAGCAGCCGGTAGAGGATCAGCAGCACCAGCGCGCCGCCGATCGCCGACACCCAGGTCGCCGCGTCGAAGAAGTGCGCGGTGACCGAACGGTGCAGGAAGTGCGACGCGATCCAGCCGCCGACGAAGGACCCGGCGATGCCGATCAGGGTGGTCACGATCAGGCCGCCAGGGTCCTTCCCCGGCAGCAGCAGCTTGGCCAGCCCACCCGCCAGCAGGCCCAGCACGATCCACGCGACGACGCTCATCCGCAGTCCCCTCCCGTCCGAGGCGCGACGGGCCCCGTCCCGTCCGCTCTTGCCCGCAAGGACGCCACCGCACGCCACCCGGTTCCGGCACCCGCGGAGCCGCGGTCGAAGCAGCCGACCAGCCGGGCCCACGCCATGCCGGGACGTGCCACGCCGGGCCGTACCGTGCCGCGCCGGGCCGCACCGCGCCGTGCTGGAGCCGAACCGCCCGCGCGCGGCACCCTTCCGGCGGGCCGCCCGCGCCGAAATACCGCGGCCATGCGCATCCTGATCGCCACCGCCGGCTCCCGGGGCGACGTGGCGCCCTTCACCGGGCTCGGCGTCCGCCTGCGGGCCGCCGGACATCAGGTGGCCGTCGCCACGCACGGCACCTTCGCCGATCCCGTGCGGGCCGCCGGGCTGGAGTTCCGTCCCCTGCCCGTCGAACCGCGCGCCGAACTCGCCTCCGCCGCGGGCCGTAGCCCGCTGCGGGCCGGCAGCGGACCGGGGGCCGTCCTGCGGCTCCTGCGGCTCGGCAGGAGGTTCATGCCCGCCCTCGGCGACGGCATCGCCGACGCCACCGCGCTCGGCACCGACCTCCTGCTGACCACCAGCACCACCAGCGCGCTCGGGCAGGTGGCCGCCGAGGCGGCCGGCATCCCCAGCATCGGGCTGTACCTCCAACCCCTCGCCCCACCCGTGAATTCGCGCCCGCCGTCACCGGCACCCGATCGCTCGGCCGGTCCGGCAACCTGCTGGCGGGGCACGCCGCCCGGGCCGCGACCGACCAGCTGTTCGCCCCGGCCGTCCGCGGACTGCGCCGGCGACTCGGCCTGCCGCCGCTCGGCGTCGCCCGGGCCCGTCGTGACCACCCCGTGCTGGCACGACTGGCTCTTCCCGCGCACCGCCGCCGTGGTCCACCACGCGGACGCCGGCACCACGGCCGCCGCCCTCCGCTCCGGGACGCCCACCGTGCCCGTGCCGACCCAGCTCGACGCGCCGTTCTGGTCCGCCCCGCTGGCCCTGCTCGGGGTCTCCCCCGGCCCCGTCCCCCTGCGCTGCCCTCACCCCTGCCCGCCTCGCCGCCGCCCTGCGCCTCGCCCTCGACGACCCCCGCTACCGGGCCCGCGGCCAAGCCGTCGCCGCCGCCCTGGCCGCCGAGGACGGTGCGGCCAAGGTCCTGACCGCCGTCGAACGGGTGGCGGCAACGGCCGGGTGACGAGTGGCAGCCGACAGCGGACGGCGAACAGCGGACGGCTGACAAATTTCAAAATCTGTCAGCCGTCCGCGGGCACCCGTCATCTGTCAGCCGCCACCCGTCATCCGCCTTCCGTCATCCGTCAGCGCCCCACTCCCTCCCGACGCCCCTCTCCCGAACACCCCGGTCAGCCCCAGGTACACCACGGCCGCCGCCGTCAGCCCGACGGCCCAGCCGTAGTCGGCGAGCGGCTTGAGGACGGGGATCAGACCGTCGGCCGGAAAGGGGCCCTGCTCGGCGCCGTCGGCGTCGAGGGCGGAGTACGAGCCGCCGACGGCCAGCACCCCGCCCACCAGCAGCGCCGCGACGGCCCGCCAGTTCCAGCCGGCCGCGTACCAGTAGGCCCCGCCCGGCCGGTACAGCTCGGCGAGCCGGAGGCGGGTGCGGCGAAGCGCCCAGTAGTCGGCGATCAGCACTCCTCCGACCGTGCCGAGCAGGCCGCCGACGACGCCCAGCCAGGTGAAGATGTACACGTGGGGGTCGGAGATCAGCCGCCACGGGAAGATCGCGATCCCGACCACTCCCGTGATCAGCGCCCCGGTCCGGAAGGTCACGAGGCGCGGCAGCAGGTTGGCCAGGTCGTAGGCGGGTGAGACGACGTTGGCGGCGATGTTCACCGACAGCGTCGCGACCAGCACGGTCAGCAGCGCGAACAGGATGCCGATCGGGTTCTCCATCTTGGCGGCCAGTTGGATCGGGTCCCACACCGGCGCCCCGTAGACCGCCTCGGAGCCCGAGGTGACCAGCACGGACAGGAAGGCGAACAGCGTCATCGTGGTCGGCAGGCCGAGTGCCTGCCCGCGGATCTGGGCCCGCTGGCTGCCGCCGAAGCGGGTGAAGTCGGGAATGTTCAGCGAGAGGGTGGACCAGAACCCGATCATGCCCATCAGAGCCGGGAAGAAGACCTTCCAGAAACCGCCGCCCCACCCCAGCCTGGACGGCTGGTCCAGCAGCGGCCCGAGCCCGCCCGCCTTGAGGGTGATCCACACCAGCAGCGCGAGCGCGCCGACGATGACGAACGGCGCCGCCCAGTTCTCGAACCGCCGCAGCGCCTCCATCCCCCGCGCGATGACGGCCATCTCGATCAGCCAGAACAGCAGGAACGAGAGCCACTGCGTCCACGGGTAGCCGCCGAACTCACCGGCCGTGCGCCAGGATTCACCGAACAGCTTGCCGGCCAGCAGGAAGATGCCCTCGCCGCCGATCCAGGTCTGGATGCCGAACCAGGCACAGGCCACCGCCGCCCGCAGCAGGGCGGGCAGGTTGGCGCCGCGCAGCCCGAAGGCGACGCGGGCGAACACCGGGAACGGGATGCCGTACTTCGTTCCGGCGTGGCCGGTGAGCAGCATCGGTATGAGCACGAGGAGGTTGGCGAGCGCGATGGTCAGCACCGCCTGCTTCCAGTCCATGCCGAGCGTGACGAGGCCTGAAGCCAGCGTCCAGGACGGGATGTTGTGGGCCATGCCGACCCAGAGCGCGAGGAAGTTGTACGTGGTCCAGGTGCGCCGCGCCACCGGGACCGGCCGCAGGTCGTCGCTGGTGAAGCCGTTGGGGGGCAGTTCCCCGGCGGCCGGGTCCAGTTCGACCCGGCCGTCGGGGTGGTGCCACTGTCTTCCGCCACTGGTCGCGGTGTCGGGCATGGGCAACTCCCGTCCGCCGCGGGCGAGTCCGCGGCTGGGCTCAGGTGGAGGTCACAGGCGGATTCGCGGGCAGGTTCACCAGCCGGCTCGGGATCGACACACAGCGGGTCGCCACCGCAGCGGATCGGCACCACACCGGGTCACCACCGCAGCGGGTCGGCACCGCAGCCGGAGGGGCATCACACGGAACATCACAGGCAGAACATCACGAACAGGGCGTCACAGGTGCGGGATGACGTCCGTCCCGTACGCGTCGATGGTCGCCTCGATGGCGTCGTGCATGGCGTAGACGGCGAACTGGTCGACGCCGAGCGAGCGGAGCTCCGCCAGCCGGGCCCGCTGCGCCTCCACCGGGCCGATCAGGCAGAAGCGGTCCACGATCTCGTCGGGGACGAAGGCCGTATCGGGGTTCCCGGCCCGCCCGTGGTGACTGTAGTCGTAGCCCTGGCGGCCCTTGATGTAGTCGGTGAGCGCCTCCGGCACCAGGTCGGAGTGCTCGCCGTAGTGACTGACCAGGTCGGCCACGTGGTTGCCGACCATGCCGCCGAACCAGCGGCACTGCTCCCGGGCGTGGGCGAGCGCCTCGGGCGAGTCGTCCGCGGTGACGTAGGCGGGGGCGGCTACGCAGATGGTGATCGAGTCCGGGTCCCGGCCGGCCTCGACGGCGGCGGCCCGTACCGCCTTCACCATGAACTCCGTGAGGTAGGGGTCGGCCAACTGCAGGACAAACCCGCTTGCCTGACGTCCGGTCAGGTTCAGCGCCTTCGGCCCGTACGCCCCCATCCAGATCGGCAGGGAGGCACCGGCGCCGACCCACGGCAGGCGCATCTCGGTGCCGTCCACCTCGGCGGTGCGCCCCTCGGCCAACTCCTTGATGGCGTGCATGGCTTCGGAGAGCCGGGCGAGGGTGGCGGGGCGTCGTCCGGCGACCCGCATGGCGGAGTCGCCGCGGCCGATGCCGCAGACGGTCCGGTTTCCGTACATGTCGTTGAGCGTGGCGAACATGGATGCGGTCACCTCCCAGGTGCGGGTGGAGGGGTTGGTGACCATCGGGCCCACGACCATCCGCTCGGTCTCCGCGAGGATCCGGCTGTAGATGACGAAGGGCTCCTGCCACAGCACGCAGGAGTCGAAGGTCCAGCCGTGGCTGAACCCGGCCCGCTCGGCGCGGATCATCCGGTCGATGAGCAGCCGGGCGGGCGGGTCGGTCTGAAGGACGAGGCCGATGTCCATGAGGGGCTCCAGGTAAGGGTTTCGACCGCCGCCGCCCGGTCGCCGGTCGGGTCGGAGCGACGAGCGCGCGGGCGGCGGCGGGTGGACGTCCAGAGCGGGAGAGGCGGGCGGACGTTCCGGACGGGAGGAACGAGAGGGGCAGGAGAGATGGAAGGGACGGGAAGCTGAGGTGGTGTCAGAGCAGGTACTGGCAGGTGTCCCGGCGCAGGAAGGTGCCGTGGCCGGCCCGGCCCAGCCAGTGGCCGCCGTCCAGCACGACGGTGCCGCGCGACATCACCGTCCGTGCCCGGCCGGTGAGTCGGCGGCCCTCGTAGGCCGAGTAGTCCACGTTCATGTGGTGGGTCGCGGCGGAGACGGTCTGCACCGCGGTGGGGTCGTAGACCACCAGGTCGGCGTCGGCGCCCGGGGCGATGGTGCCCTTGCGCGGGTGCAGGCCGAACATCCGGGCCGGGGTGGTGCAGGCGATCTCGACCCAGCGGCGCCGGCTGATGTGCCCGTCCAGCACGGCCTGGTGGAGCAGGTCCATCCGGTTCTCGACGCCCGGCAGGCCGTTGGGGATCTTCGAGAAGTCGCCCCGGCCCAGCTCCTTCTGGCCGACGAAGCAGAACGGGCAGTGGTCGGTGGAGACCACCTGGAGGTCGTTGGTGCGCAGTCCGCGCCACAGCGCGTCCTGGTGCTCGCGCGGCCTGAGCGGCGTGCTGCACACGTACTTGGCGCCCTCGAAGCCGTCGGCCCCCTCCTCGGCGAGGTTGTCGGTGGAGAGGAAGAGGTACTGGGGGCAGGTCTCGCCGAAGACGTTGAGGCCTTCGTCCCGGGCCCGGGCGAGTTCGGCGAGCGCGGCGGCGGCGGAGACGTGCACCACGTAGAGCGGGCTGCCGGCCACCTGGGCGAGCCTGATCGCCCGGTGGGTGGCCTCGGCCTCCAGCAGTTCGCGGCGGACCTCGCCGTGGTGGCGGGGGGCGGTCCTCCCGGCGGCGAGTGCCTGTTCGACCAGGACGTCGATGGCGATGCCGTTCTCCGCGTGCATCATGATCAGCCCGCCGTTGGCGGCGCCGCGCTGCATGGCGCGCAGGATGCGGCCGTCGTCGCTGTAGAACACGCCGGGGTAGGCCATGAACAGCTTGAAGGAGGTGGACTCGCCGGAGTCCACGAGGGCGTCCATCTCCTTCAGCACCGCGTCGTTGACGTCGGAGACGATGGTGTGGAAGGCGTAGTCGATCGCGCAGTTGCCCTCGGCCTTGGCGTGCCAGGTGTCCAGGCCCTCGCGCAGCGAGCCGCCGACCGGCTGGACGGCGAAGTCCACGACGGTGGTGGTGCCGCCCCAGGCGGCGGCCCGGGTACCGGTCTCGAAGGTATCGGAGGCCGCGGTGCCGCCGAACGGCAGTTCCATGTGGGTGTGGGCGTCGACGCCGCCCGGGATGACGTAGTGGCCGGTGGCGTCGATGACGGTGTCTGCGGTCCAGGCCTCGGCGGCGGAGCTTCCTGTGGCGGCGAGGGCGGCGATGCGCTCGCCCTCGATCAGGACGTCGGCGTGGAGTTCCTCGGTGGCGGTGATGACGAGGCCGCCGCGGACGACGGTGCGCTGCTGCGGGCCGCGGGCGGTCCGCACGTCGTTGGTGGTCATCGGGCTGCTCCTCACGCCTCGGCGAGCGGCCCGTAGGCGTCGGGGCGGCGGTCGCGGTAGAACGCCCACTGCTGGCGGACCTGTTCGATCAGGCCGAGGTCGAGGTCGCGGACGACGAGTTCCTCCTCCTTGTCGGAGGCGACGTCGCCGACGAACTGACCGCGCGGGTCCACGAAGTAGGAGGTGCCGTAGAAGTCGTTGTCGCCGTACTCCTCGGTGCCGACGCGGTTGATCGCGGCGACGAAGTACTCGTTGGCGACGGCGGCGGCGGGCTGTTCGAGCTGCCAGAGGTAGCCGGACAGGCCGCGGCTGGTGGCGGAGGGGTTGTAGACGATCTGCGCGCCGGCCAGGCCCAGGGCGCGCCAGCCCTCGGGGAAGTGGCGGTCGTAGCAGATGTACACCCCGACCTTGCCGACGGCGGTGTCGAACACCGGCCAGCCGAGGTTGCCGGGCTTGAAGTAGTACTTCTCCCAGAAGCCCTTGACCTGCGGGATGTGGTGCTTGCGGTACTTGCCGAGATAGCTGCCGTCGGCGTCGATGACGGCGGCGGTGTTGTAGTAGACGCCGGTCTGCTCCTCCTCGTAGACCGGGACGACCATCACCAGCCCGAGTTCGCGGGCGAGGTCCCGCATCCGGCGCACGGTCGGGCCGTCGGGAACGGCCTCGGCCCAGCGGTAGTGCTCGGCCTCCTGGACCTGACAGAAGTACGGGGAGTTGAAGACCTCCTGGAAACCGATGATCTTCGCGCCCTGGGCGGCGGCCTCGCGGGCGTACCGCTCGTGGAGCGCGATCATGCTCTCCTGGTCACCGGTCCAGCGGGTCTGAACGAGCGCGGCACGGACGATCTGCGACATAGGTACCTCCGCAACTCCGCGGCCCGGCCGTGCGGTCGGGCCTGCGGTCTGAGGGTTGACGGGGCTGGTCCGACCCGCGGTTCCGCTCGGGGAACCACTGGGTCTACGTGCGTAGAAAGCGATCTGTAGACGGTAGGCCCGGCCTCGGTGGCCTGACAATACGTCGGCTGAAACGCGTCTGGGGCGATCTTGTTGCGCGGACACGCGGACGGTCCCGGGTGGGATGAAAAGCTGATCTACCCCGGGAGTTGCCCCCTTACTCGTTCGAGTGAAACCAGGCACTCCTGGTGCGCAATCGGCGACGGTGGGGTAAGACCCGCGTGGACGTCGTCGCGGATCACCACGAACCGTCAGTTCACCGTGGTCTCCTACGAGTTCACGGCCCGATCACGGGGGATCGGGCCGACGAAGCGGGGGTGTGGTGGTGGTGAGGAATTCCGCGGCGGACACCGCGAGATCGGCGGAACCGACGGGCACGGCGCCCACGGCGGCGGGCGCCCCCGCGGCACGGCCGCCCGCCCTGCCCGCCTGGGCGGGTCTGCTGCTCGCCCTCGGCACGCTGCTGCCGCTCGTCCTCGGAGGGCTGCTCTTCCACCGCCAGGCACCGCCCGTACGGGACGTCGCCCTCCAGTTGGCCGGTTCCCGCACGGCAGCCGAGGCGGTGGTCGGCGGGCGGGTCGCGGACCACCTGGCCGCCCTGCGCGCCGACGGCTGGCTGATCGGCGGCTACGGGCTGACGCTGGCCGCCGCGGCGCTGCTGGGCGGGTACGTGCTCGGGCCGGCGCGCCGGCGGTCGCAGGCGTTCGCAGTCGGCGGCGCCGGGCTGCTCGCGGCCTGCTGCGACCTCGGCGAGGACGCGCTGCTGCGCGCGGGGCTCGACGGCCTCCACCCGGGCACGGGCGGCTCCGACGCCCCCTTCGCCGCCGCCACCGCGCTCGCCACCGTCAAGTGGCTGCTGCTCCTGCCCGCCGGGGTGGCCGCCGCGGGGCTGTTGCTGGTGACGGCCACCCGGGCGGTGCGCGGGCTCCGGCCGTCGCGCGTGGACGCGAAGGCCTTCGGCGCCGACTCCCCCGACCGGCCGGCACTGATCCCGCCCTGGCCGATCGCCACCCGGCACGCCGCCCCGCCACCCGCCGACGCGGCGCCGGGCGCCTGCGCCACACCCGACGCCCGGGAAGCACCCGTCCGGCACGCCCACTGGCGCGACGCCGCCCGGGTGCCGCCCGGCCGCGAGCCCGCCGAGCTCGGCTTCTGCGCCTCCGGCGGCGGCATCCGCTCCGCCTGCGTCGCGCTCGGCGCGCTCCAGTCGCTGCGGCCCTGGCTGAAACGGGCCCGCTACCTGGTCTCCGTCTCGGGCGGCGGCTACACCGTCGGCGCGCTCCAGCTCGCACTCAGCGACTCGGCCCCCGGCAGCCCGGTGCGCGCCGTCTCGGGCCTGACGGCCGACACCGTGCTGGAGCCCGGCTCCCCCGAGGAGGACCACCTCCGCCGGCACGGCAAGTACGTCGCCGACGGCGCCGGGGAATGGCTGGTCGCCCTCGGGACACTGCTGCGCGGCCTGCTGTCCGCCCTCACCCTGCTGCTGGCCGCCGTCCTGACGCTCGGCCTCGGACTCAGCCGCTTCTACCAGGCCGTGCCGCTCACCGATCCGGGCCGGCTGGCGGCGGCCGGGCTGCGCCACGCCGGGGCCGTCGCAGGGCCGTTGGAGTTCCGGGCGCCGGCGCTCGCGGCCCTCGGTGCCCTACTGGCGTTGGCGGCCGGGTGCTGGCTGCTCTGGCTGCTGGCCTTCCCGTCGCTCGGCTGGCAGGCGCTGCTGCCACGCGCGCTGCGCCGGGTCAACCTCGGCCTGCTCGGGCTGGCCGCCCTGCTGGCCGTCGGGGTGCTGGCGGTGCCGGGCCTGGCCTGGGGCGCGGTGCGGCTCCAGCAGGCCCTGGCCGCGGGGCCGCAGCTGACCGGCGCGGGGCTCGGCCTGATCTTGGCGCTCAGCTACCTGGCACTGCTGCTCGGCATACTCTGGCGCGACCGCCGGGTGCCCGGCCGGGGTGCCAGCGCACCGGGCGCGGCGGGCCGCGGCGCGGTCCGGCCCCGCGGCGTCCGCTCCGCCAGCCTCCCCCAGACCCTCGTGGTGTGGTCCGCCCTCCTGGCGCTGACGGCGGGTGCCCTGCTGGCCCTCGGCTGGGCGGTCGCCACCGGGTACGCCTGGCCGGCCGCCGTCCAGGTGCTGCTGCCGCTGCTGCTCGTCGCGGTCGGGCTGAACCTCGACCAGACCTGGATGAGCCTGCACCCGTTCTACCGGCTGCGGCTGGCCTCGGCGTTCGCGGTCCGGCGGGTCACCGAGGGCGGCCGTTCGCTGGCCCGCCCGTACCACTTCTTCCGGGAGCAGACCTGGCTGAGCCACTACGGCGCCCGGCGCCCCGACTTCCCGCAGGTGATCTTCTCGGCGGCAGCCAACCTGTCCGGCAACTCCCGCACGCCACCGGGTCGTCCGGCGGTCTCCTTCTCGCTCTCGTACGACTACGTGGGCGGTCCGGACGTCGGGTACGCGCGTACCGACCTGCTCGAGCGGCGCACCCGTCCGCACATCGCCAGGGACCTCACCGTGCAGTCGGCGATGGCCGTCTCCGGCGCGGCCTTCTCCTCCGCGATGGGACGGGAATCCCGGGTCTACCAACGGCTGTTCGCGGTCACCAACGCGCGTCTCGGCACCTGGCTGCCCAACCCCGCGGTGCTCGGTCCGGACTGGTCCGGGCCGCCGGACTGGCGCCGCTCCGCGCAGCCCGCCGTCCGCCGCCTCCCGTACCAACTGCGGGAGCTGATCGGGCGGTTCCCGGCCGACGACCGCTTCCTGCTCACCACCGACGGCGGCCACTACGAGAACCTCGGGCTGGTCGAGCTGCTGCGGCACCGGGTGCGCACCGCGGTCTGCATCGACGCCAGCGGGGACGCCGGCTACGCCACCAACCTGGCCGCCGCGATCACCCTGGCCCGTGAGGAGCTGGGTGTCGCCATCACCCTGCACGAGCCCGAGCTGCTGATCCCGGGCAGCGCCGCCGACCGGCCCGCCGAGGGTGGCGTCGCGCACGACGGCGCGCACGACGGCCCCGACGGTGGCCCGGACACCGGTTCGGACAGCGGTTCGGACAGCGGCCCGGGCTCCGGTGCGGTCGGCAGCACGGGCCGCCGACCGCCGCTGCGCGGGCTGGCGGCGCAGCTGTCCGCCAGGCTCTCGGCCCGGGCGGTGGTCACCGGGGACATCCACTACCCCGACCTGGGCGAGGGCCCCGGGGCCGTCCGGCACGGCCGACTGATCGTCCTCCAGGCGGTGCTGACACCCGACATGCCGTACGAGCTGCACGCCTACGCGATGGCGAACCGGGCCTTCCCGAACGACCGCACCAGCGACCAGTGGTTCGACCACCAGCAGTTCGACGCCTACCAGACGCTCGGCCGCCACTTGGGCGAACAGGCCGCACCGCTGCTCGAGCGGGCCCTGGCCGGCCCCGCGCCGGGCAGCACCGCCGGGTCGCTGCCCGCGCAGCCGGCGGGTGACGCCATGCCGGCACCGTCGGCCACTGCCCCGCCGGCGCCGCGCGGCCGGGCCGAGGGGTAGCGGCCGACGGGTTGTCGACATGTGGTCGAGGGGCGGTCCGCGGGTGGCCGAGGGGACCGCCCGGCACCGGCGGTGACCGGCGGCGGGCCGTCGGCTCGGCTTGACTTCGTCCGCTTCGCTCGGGAAGGATCCGGCGCATGGAATCCGGCACCACTCTGGTCTGCCGCCTGCACGTCGATCTGCGACGCCAGGCGAGTTCCATCTGTGCCTGTTGACCTTGCTCTTCCCCGCCGGTCCCGCCCTGTGACGTCTGCCAGGGCCCGTGCCGCGCGATCGCACCCGCAGTCCTGACTTCCGCCTCCGTCCCGGCGCACTCGTGCATGGCCGGCCGCTCCGTCGGCCCGCGCCCGTCCACGGCGGCCGGATGGCGGGCGCATCCCACCGACGTTCCCCGCCGCATCCGAGGACGCCCCCCCATGAGCCTGAGCCCGAGCACCAGCCCCGACGCCCGACCCGCCGCCGGCCCCGGTCCCGACTCCGCCACCGCCCCCGGCACCGCCCCCGTCCATCGCGCCGGCACCGGCACGGGCACCGCGCGCCCCGCCGACAACGCGGGCAAGGCTGGCAACGCGGGCACCGCGAGCACCGCCGCGAGCACCGCCGCCAACCCCGAGCCGCCACCGACGCCGCCCACCGAGTCCACCCCCGCGCCGCTCACCCCCGGCACCCTGCGGACCATCGTCCGCGAGCTGGCCGAGCGCCCCGAGGAGTGGATCCACCACGTCCGCCTCTCCACCGAGGAGCGCTGGTACCGGCGGCTGGCCGTCGACGGGGCCCACGAGGTGTGGCTGATCAGCTGGTTGCCCGGCCAGTCCACCGGTTTCCACGACCACGGCGGCTCGCGCGGCGCGTTCACCGTCGCCCTCGGCGAGTTGGAGGAGCTGTCCCTCGGCGGCCCGGACCAGGGCCTGCTGATCCGGAGGATCCCGGCCGGCACCACCCGCGCCTTCGGCCCCGAGTACGTGCACGACGTGCGCAACACCGCCGTCGGCCCGGCCGTCACCCTGCACGCCTACTCGCCGCCACTGAGCTCGATGGCGCACTACGACCTGCGGGCCGGCGGGCTCGTCCGCACCTCCGAGGAAGGACCCGAACAGTGGTGACCACGATCGACGACCTGGTGGAGCGGGCCCGGGAGGGCGTCCACCGGCCACGCGCCCGGGAGGCGTACCAGGCCCAGCTGGACGGCGCGCTGCTGGTGGACATCCGTCCGGCGGCGCAGCGGGCGGCCGAGGGGGAGATCCCCGGCTCGCTGATCATCGAGCGCAACGTGCTGGAGTGGCGGCTCGATCCGACGGGCAGTCACCGGATTCCCGAGGCCTCGGGCTACGACGTCGAGGTGATCGTGGTCTGCTCCGAGGGCTACGCCTCCAGCCTGGCCGCCGCCTCCCTGCGTGAGCTGGGGCTCCATCGGGCGACCGACCTGGACGGTGGTTTCGTCGGCTGGGCGGCCAGCGGCCTGCCGACCCGTCAGGGCGGCTGAGCGCGCGGGCGCACCGCGTGCCGGGGCGGTAAATCAAGGACAGGAGATGATGCAGGTCATAGTCTGATCAGAGTTTCCGCCGGTCCAAAGCTGGGCAGCTACGCGGGCGGAAGTACGCCTGGGCGCTAGAAACTGCCGTCACCGAACGACCCGACCGAACGACCGAACGACCCAGGCGCCACCTCCCCGGGGCGCCCTGACGAGGAAACTCCACGTGATCAGATTCGAGGGCGCGGGAAAGCGCCACCCCGACGGCACCGTCGCCGTCGAGGGCCTGGACCTGGAGGTCCCGACCGGTCGGATAACCGTCCTGGTCGGGCCTTCCGGCTGCGGGAAGACCACCCTGCTGCGCATGGTCAACCGGATGGTCGAGCCCACCTCCGGCCGGGTCCTGCTGGACGACACGGACGTCGCGAAGCTGGAACCCGCCAAGCTGCGCCGTGGCATCGGCTACGTGATCCAGCAGGCCGGGCTCTTCCCGCACCGCAAGGTGATCGACAACATCGCCACCGTCCCCTACCTGCTCGGCTGGGACCGCAAGAAGGCCCGCGCCCGCGCCGTCGAACTGCTCGAACTGGTCGGACTCGCACCGGAAACCGCCAAGCGGTACCCGTTCCAGCTGTCCGGCGGCCAGCAGCAGCGCGTCGGCGTGGCGCGCGCGCTGGCCGCCGACCCACCGGTGCTGCTGATGGACGAACCGTTCAGCGCGGTCGACCCGGTGGTGCGGGCCGGGCTCCAGGAGGAACTGCTGCGGCTCCAGTCCGAGCTGCACAAGACGGTGCTGTTCGTCACCCACGACATCGAGGAGGCCGTCCGGCTCGGCGACCAGGTGGTGGTGCTCCGCGAGCACGGCCGGATCGCCCAGCTGGCCGACCCGCACACCCTGCTCACCACCCCCGCCGACGACGGCGTGGCCGCCTTCCTCGGGCGCGACCGGGGCCTGCGCGGCCTCGGGCTGCGCCCCGCGAAAACCGTCGAGCTCCGCCCCGTGGACGGAGGACTCCGCTACGGCGGCTGGGAGTTGACGCTGGACGACGAACGCCGCCCGATCGGCTGGATCGACCGCGACGCCGTCACCGCCGAACTGCACCCGCCGGCGGTCTTCCGCCCGGACACCGACACCCTGCGCACCGCGCTGGACGCCGCCGTCCTCTCCCCCGCCGGGGTCGCGGTCGCGCTGGACGCCGACGGCCGGGTCACCGGTACGGCGAGCCGCGACGCCGTCCTCGCCGCGCTGCGGCCCGACGGCTCCGCCTCCGGCTCTGGCTCCGGCTCGTCTGAGGCCGGCCGGGGCGTCCGCGTCGACAAGTCCCCGGCCGGCGCCGGAAGCCGGCGGAACGACACGGGTGGACAGCACGACGCGGCGGGCGCGGACGGAGTCGACGGTGGACGATGAACCGATCGTCCGCTGGTACTGGATCGGCGACCACCTCGGCTACCTCGGCGACCTGCTCGCCGACCACGCCCTGATCGCCCTCGTCCCCGTGCTCATCGGCCTGCTGCTGGCCGTCCCGCTCGGCCTGGCCTGCGCCCGCTACCCCCGGCTGTACCAGCCGCTGTCCGCCGTGTTCAACATCGTCTACGCGCTGCCCTCGCTGGCCGTGTTCGTGGTGCTGATCCCGTACACCGGCCTCGCCACCCAGGCGACCGTGATGATCCCGCTCACCTTCTACGCCCTCGCCGTGCTGCTGCCGACCACCGTGGACGGGCTGCGCGCCGTCCCGGACCCCGTCCGGCAGGCCGCCACCGCGATGGGGTACGGGCCGTGGCACCGGCTGACCTCGGTCGAGCTCCCGGCCGCCGTGCCGTACCTGATCGCCGGACTGCGGGTGGCGGCGGTGTCCAGCATCTCGCTGGCGAGCGTCGGCGCACTGGTCGGTCGCGGCGGACTCGGGTACCTGTTCGTCGACGGCTTCCAGCGCACCTTCCCGACACCGATCGTGGCCGGCATCGTGCTGATCGCCGTCCTGGCCCTGGCCGTCGACCTGCTGCTGGTGGCCGCCCGACGGCTGCTCGCGCCGTGGGCCGTCCGGGAGAAGGGAGCCGGCTCGTGAACTGGCTGAACTGGCTGAGCGACTTCTTCACCGCTCCGAACCACCTCAGCGGGCCGGACTCGATCGTGCACCGGGTCGCCGAGCACCTGGTGCTCTCCGGCGAGGCCCTGCTGTTCGCGGCGCTGCTCGCCGTCCCGCTCGGGCTGCTGATCGGCTACACCGGGCGCGGCGTCACCGCGGTAACCGCGCTCGCGGGCGCCGCCCGCGCCCTGCCCACCCTCGGCCTGGTGACGCTGGCGGTGCTGCTCGCCGGGGTCGGCGACACCGCCGTGCTGGTCCCGCTGGTCGCGCTCGCCGCACCGCCACTGCTGGTGGCCGCCGTCGAGGGGGTGCGCGGCACCGATCCGGACGTGCGAGACGCCGCGCGCGGCATCGGGCTGACCCATCCCCAGGTGCTGCGGCAGGTCTGCCTGCCCTCGGCAGCGCCGACCCTGCTGGCGGGCTTCCGCACCGCGACCGTGCAGGTCATCGCGACCGCCACGGTGGCCGCCTACGTCGGCCTGGGCGGTCTCGGCCGCTACGTCATCGACGGGCTGGCGACCCGCCAGTACGCGGTGACCGTGGGCGGCGCGCTGCTGGTGGTGCTGCTCGCGGTCGCCGCCCAGCTGTTCTTCGCGCTGCTCGCCCGGTTCGCGCTCCCGGCCGGGGTGCGTGCCCAGCAGCAGCCCAACTGACCCCGTCCGCCCTCCTCTCCAACTCCGGAAGGACATCTGTCACCATGTCGACAATCAACCGAAGCCACCGCGTCGCCGCCATCGGTGCCCTCGCCGCGCTCGCCCTCGGCGCCACCGCCTGCGGTTCCTCCGGCGGCAACCCGCTCGACGGGGGCGCGGGCGCCTCGGCCTCGGCGGGCGGCTCGGGCGGCTCGGACGGCTCGGGCGGTTCCGGGTCGACCGTCGTCGTCGGCTCGGCGAACTTCCCGGAGAACGTCCTGCTCGGATCGATCTACTCGCAGGCACTCAAGGCCAAGGGCGTCAAGGTCCAGGAGAAGTTCAACATCGGCAGCCGCGAGGTGCTCTACGGGCAGTTGCAGAGCGGCAACCTGACCGTCCTGCCGGAGTACAACGGCTCGCTGCTCGCCTACCTGGACGCCAAGTCCACCGCCGTCACCACCCAGGACGTGAACGCGGCGCTCACCAAGACGCTGCCGGCCTCGCTGGGAATCCTCGAGTCCTCCCCGGCCGAGGACAAGGACTCGCTCAGCGTCACCCAGGAGACCGCCGACAAGGACAACCTCAAGAGCATCGCCGACCTCGCCGCCAAGGGCGGCGAGTTCACCATCGGCGGGCCGCCGGAGTTCAAGAACCGCCGCGAGCAGCAGCTCAAGGACGTCTACGGGCTGACCTTCAAGGAGTGGAAGCCCACCGCCGACACCACCGCGAACGCACTGAAGGACGGCAGCATCCAGGTCGGCAACGTGTTCACCACCGACCCGAAGATCGCCCAGTACAAGCTCGTCCCGCTGGCCGACCCGAAGAACATCTTCGGCGCACAGAACGTCACCCCGCTGGTCCACAAGGCGGGCGTGGACGGGACCGCGACGGCGGCGCTCAACGCGGTGTCGGCCAAGCTCGACACGGCCGGGCTGATGGCGCTGATGAAGCGCGTGTCGGTGGACAAGGAGGACCCGTCGGCCGTCGCCAAGGACTGGCTGAAGGTTAACGGCCTCGGCTGACGACTGACGGCTGGTCGGCAGGGCCGGCGGTCCGGCCTGCGGCAGGCGGTCGGCAGGTCGACCGGCAGGCGGGCGCGGCCCGCGGCGGCCCCGGAGGAGCT
>NZ_JBSFKQ010000034.1:0-80027 GCF_053598615.1 Kitasatospora sp. NPDC001095
GGGTGGCCGGAACGGTCGGCACCACGTGCGCCGCGGCCGGCCGTCGGCCGTTGCCGGTGCCCGGGCGACGGGCGCCGGCGTCCGCCGCGGCTCGCGCGGCCACCGCCTGCTCGACGACCCCACCGCTCCCGTAGCACCCTGACGGGATCCTGCAGTTCCCGTCCCCCGCACCACTCGGTCAACGGAGAGCACCCCATGCGCACCCTCAGGCTCGGCCTGTTCGACAACGCCCAGACCAACGCGAGCGGCACCGCCACCTGGCGTCACCCCGACAGCCGCCGGCACCTGTTCGACACCCTCGGGTACTGGCGCGGGATCGCGCGGCTGTGCGAGGACGCCAAGCTCGACTTCCTCTTCCTGGCCGACGCCTGGGGCTGGTCGGAGATCGACGGGGTGCGCCCGCCGATCGCCACCGAGGAGGCCCTCGACCTGCCGCGCCTGGACCCGTTCGTGATCGCCTCGGCGCTGCTGGCGAGCACCACCGACCTGGGCCTGGTGGTGACCGGCTCGGTGCTGGTGGAGCCGCCGTACGCGTTCGCCCGCCGGCTGGCCACCCTGGACCAGCTGTCCGGCGGCCGGATCGGCTGGAACATCGTCACCACCGGCACCGCCGACACCGCGGTCAAGGCCTTCGGCATGGACATGGTGGCGCACGACGACCGGTACCGGATGGCCGAGGACTTCCTCGACCTGGTCTACAAGTACTGGGAGGGCGCCTGGGAACCCGACGCCCTGGAGAAGGACAAGGCCGGCCGCTTCGCCGACCCGGCCAAGGTGCACCCGGTCGAGCACGAGGGCCCGTACTTCCGCTCGCACGGCTACGGCAACACCGCCCGCTCCCCGCAGGGCACCCCCGTGCTGTTCCAGGCCGGCGCCTCCCCGGCCGGGCGGCGGGTCGGCGGGCGGCACGGGGAGTGCATGTTCGTCGGCAGCGGCTCGGTGGAGCAGCTCGCCGGGCACACCGCGGCGATCCGCGAGGAGGCCGTACGGGCGGGCCGGCGCGCCGACGAGGTCAAGGTGATGTCGGCGTTCTCCTGCGTGCTCGGCGCCACCACCGCCGACGCCGAACGTCGCTGGCAGCGCGTCCTGGACGCCCAGCGCCCGGAGGTCGCCGTCGCCAGCTACGCCATGTTCACCGGCCTCGACCTGTCCTCGTACCCGCCGGACACCCCGATGTCCGAGCTGTCCACCGAGCTGTCGCGGACCCAGGTCGCCCGGTTCGCGGACCGGACCGTCGGTGACGTGCTCGCCGACTGGCACACCCACGGCGTCGGCGCCCGCCCGGTGGTCGGCACCGCCGAGGAGATCGCCGACGAGATCTGCGCCCTGGCGGAGGGCGCCGACCTGGACGGCTTCCTGCTCTCGCCGACCGTGCAGCCTGCCTCCACCACGGAGTTCGTCGAGTCGGTGCTGCCGCTCCTGCGCGCCCGCGGTGTCTTCCGCGGCGAGTACACCGAGGGCGAGTCGCTGCGCGAGCGGCTGACCGGCGCGTCCGACCGGGCGCTGCCGACCAGTCACCCGGCCGCGCGGCACCGGCACTGATGGCTGACGGTCAGAGAGCGGCATAGACCAATGGGGCCGTCAACCCCGCCCCGGCGGATCGGCCGGAACCCGGCCGTGCGCCGCCGGGGGTGGCCGACGGCAGTGGCCGACGGCGGGGCTGCCACGACGTCTCCCCGGAAGGACACCGCCGGATTGACACCGCCGTCAGGGGGCCACAGCGTGGCAGGTAGCACTTCTCCCGCCCTGGTCGGTCCCGGTTCCGCCGTGTCGACGACACAGAGACCGACACCGACACCGACGCGGACGGGGACGGCACGACGGGCCTCGTGGCGCCCGCCGGACCCGAGAGGAACCGGTACGGACGATGTCGGACGGAAAGACGGCCAGGCGCATCGCGAAGTTCATCAAGCCCTTGCGGGTGAAGCCGGGTTCGCGGGTGGACCTCGTGGAGGACTTCGACCCCCGGTACAAGGCGGGCATGCGCAAGCGTGACGGCGTCGAGCTGCTGCGCACCGGCGTGTCGCTGCTCTCGGAGTACCAGGCACGGCTGGCGGCCCAGGACACCTACGGGGTGCTGCTCTGCCTCCAGGCACTCGACGCCGGCGGGAAGGACGGCACGATCCGTCACGTCATGAGCGGGGTGAACCCGCAGGGCGTGCACGTGAGCAGCTTCAAGGTGCCCTCCACGGAGGAGCTCGACCACGACTTCCTGTGGCGGTACGCCCAGCGGCTCCCGGCGCGCGGGGACATCGGGATCTTCAACCGGTCGCACTACGAGGAGGTCCTCGTGGTGCGGGTCCACCCGGAGAACCTCGACCGGCAGAGGCTGCCGCAGGACGCGAAGGGCCCGGGCGTCTGGCACCGCCGCTACCGGGAGATCAACGACTGGGAGCGCTACCTCACCGACAACGGGTTCAAGGTGGTGAAGATCTTCCTGAACGTCTCCAAGGAGGAGCAGCGCCGCCGCTTCCTGGCGCGGATCGACCTGCCCGAGAAGAACTGGAAGTTCTCCGAGGCGGACATCCGCGAGCGCGAGTACTGGGACGCCTACCAGGAGGCGTTCTCCGACATGCTGTCGGCCACGAGCACGCCGTGGGCCCCCTGGTACGTCGTGCCGGCCGACCGCAAGTGGTTCGCGCGCATCTGCGCGGCGGCGGTGCTCGCGCACACGCTGATCGGGATCGATCCGCAGTTCCCCACGCTCGACGAGCAGGCCCGGAAGGGACTGAACGCGGCCAAGCGCCGGCTGGAGGCGGAGGCCCCCGGGGACGCCCGCGGGTGAGTCGTACGCGCGGACCCCGACGTTCCCGGACCTTGCCGTTCCCGGACCTTGAGGAGTGAAGAATGGCGGATCAGGCTGGGCCGTCCGGCCCGCAGGAGTCCCCGGCCCCCTGGTACGCGCGGCCGCCCCGGGAGGTCGCGGCCACGCTCGGGGTGGACCCGGCGGCCGGGCTCACCGCCGCCCGGGCGGCCGAACTGCTCGCCGCCGACGGGCCGAACGCGCTGCCCGAGGAGAAGACGCGGCCGGACTGGCTGCGCTTCCTCGACCAGTACCGCAGCTACATGCAGATCATCCTGCTGGCGGCGGCGGTGGTCTCGTTGGCGATCAAGGAGTGGACCACCGGCGTCCTGCTGATCGTCCTGACGCTGTTCAACGCGGTGATCGGCCTGCGGCAGGAGGGCAAGGCCGAGAGCGCGATGAACGCGCTGAGGTCGATGATGAAGGCCACCGCGCGGGTGCGGCGGGACGGCGCGGAGGCGGAGATCCCGGCCGAGCAGCTGGTCGTGGGCGACGTGGTGCTCGTCAGGGCGGGCGACGAGGTCCCGGCGGACGGAAGGATCGTCGAGGCCAGCGCGCTGCAGATCGACGAGTCGGCGCTGACCGGCGAGAGCGTCCCCGCCGCCAAGGACGCCGGCACCCTGCCGGCCGACCCGCTGGGGCCAGGCGACCAGACCAACATGGCGTTCATGAACACGCCGGTCACCCACGGCAGCGGGCTGCTCGTCATCACCGCGACGGGCGCCGGCACCGAACTGGGCAAGATCTCCGGGATGCTGTCGGCGACCGAGAAGGAGCAGTCGCCGCTCACCAGGCAACTCGACACGCTGACGCTGTGGATCGCGGCGGCGGCCGGTCTGACCATGGTCGTGATGTTCGCGCTCGGCCGCAGCCGCGACCAGGCGTGGGACGCCCTCTTCGTCAGCGCGGTCTCGCTGGCCATCGCGGCCATCCCGGAGGCGCTGCCGACGGTCAGCCAGGTCATCCTCTCCGTCGGCAGCCTCAACCTGGCCAAGCGCAACGCGATCGTGAAGGAGCTGCCGTCCGTCGAGACCCTCGGCTTCACCTCGGCCATCAACTCCGACAAGACCGGCACCCTGACGATGAACCAGATGACGGTCGTGGAGGTGCTCAGCCCCACCGACCGCTACACCGTCTCCGGCACCGGCTACCGCCTCGACGGGCGGATCCACCACGCGGCGGGCTCCGCCCCGAGCATCGAGGAAGCCGTGCTGCCCTACCTGGTCGCCAACGACGCGAAACTGGTCGAGGGCGAGGTCGTCGGCGACCCGACCGAGGGCGCCCTGCTCGTCCTCTGCCACAAGGCCGGGCTGGACATCGAGGGCACCCGGGAGCGCTTCCCCCGGCTCGCCACGCTGCCGTTCGACCCGAGCTACAAGCTGATGGCCAGCTTCAACGAGGCGAAGGACGCGGACGGCCGGGCGGTGGTGCGGTGCTTCGTGAAGGGCGCGGCCCCCGCGGTCACGGCCCGCGCCTCCTCGGCCGTCTCGGACGGCGTGGTCGTCCCCTGGGACGCGGACCTCGGCGGACGCGCCCTGGCGCAGACCGAGCGGATGGGCGGCGAGGGGCTGCGGGTGATGGCCGGGGCCGTCCGCGACCTGGAACCGGCGGACTTCGACCCGGACGGCGACCTGCTGGCGCACGTCCGGGACCTGCGGATGACCAGCCTGGTGGCCATGGTCGACCCGCCGCGCGAGGAGTCCCGGGCCGCGGTCGCCAGCGCGCAGGCCGCCCACATCCGGGTCCGGATGGTGACCGGCGACGACGTCACCACCGGCGCGGCCATCGCCCGCAAACTCGGCATCGAGGGGGAGGCCGTCCTCGGCGCCGACTTCGCCGCCCTGCCGGAGCGCGAGCGACTGGCCCGGATCGACGGCATCGGCGTCGTCGGCCGGGTCGCGCCCGAGCACAAGGTGCTGCTCGCGGCCACGCTCAAACAGAAGGGCGACGTGGTCGCGATGACCGGCGACGGCGTCAACGACGCGCCGGCGATCAAGGCCGCCGACATCGGCATCGCCATGGGCAGCGGCACCGACGCGGCGAAGAACGCGAGCCGCATGGTCCTCGCCGACGACAACTTCGCCACCATCGTCCACGCCGTGGCGGAGGGCCGGAAGCTCTACGACAACCTCACCAAGTACATCCGGTTCGTCCTGGTGCTGCTGGTGACGTTCGTGCTGACCTTCCTCGGCGCCACGATCCTGAACATCGCCGCGGGCGAGCCGTTCACCCCGGCGCAGGTCCTGTGGGTCCACTTCGTGGTCAACGCCCCGTTCGGCTTCGCCCTGGGCTTCGACCAGGAGAGCCCCGGCCTGATGCGGCGCACCCCGCGCCCGCGCGGCGAGACGGTGCTGACCAGGCCCGTGATGGTCACCGTCGGACTCGCCGGGCTGGCGATCACGGTCGCCCTGCTCGGACTGATCAAGCTGGGCGAGGCGCGCTACCACAGCGCGCACGTCGGCAACTCGATCGCGTTCACGGCCTTCGCGCTCTGTCTGATCGTGGCGGCCTACGAGTGCCGCAGCGAGCGCGCCACCGCGCTGAGCGTCCGCACCTTCGACAGCAGGCAGATGAACCGGGCGGCCCTGGGCGAGTTCGTCCTGGCGGTGCTGGTCACCCAGATGGACGCCTTCCACCACGTCCTCGGGACCACCGACATCGACGCCCGGCAGTTCGGCTGGGCCCTGCTGGCCGCCGTCGCCCTCCTGCTGCTGTGGGAACTGGGCAAGTTCGCGGCCCGCAGAACGCCGGCCGCCCGCGCCGCGGCGCCCGACCCCCGGCCGTGACGGTGCTCCGGAGCCCCTGACGAGACATGGCTGCCCCGCCCCGCGCTGCCGGACCTGAACGAGCTGAGCCGGCTGCTGCTGCCCGCGCTGGGCATCCTGCTGGTCGGCCACACCGACTTCATCCTCACCGCGCGCGCCTTCGAGAAGCCCGGGCAGGAGCGGCGGCTGGACGCCAACCAGGAACTGGCCTGGTGCCGGGCGTGGCCGGGATGCACGACGTCGACGACTACCCCGAGGCCCGGGCCGTCCCCGGCCTGCTCGTCTACCGCTACGACTCCCCGCTGTTCTTCGCCAACGCGGAGGACCTCCACCGGCGGGGCGCTCGCCGCCCTGGCCGAACAGCCGGAGCCGGTACGGTGCCCCGCACCGCGCCGAGGCGACCGCCACCGGCGCACCGTCGGGAAGCTTTCAAGCTTCAGTGGTTCAGGCTGAGTTGCTCGAACAGCCGGTGCAGGGCGGCGCCGGCGAGGTGTTCGCGGTGGCTGAGGCAGTTGCGGGCGTCGAGCAGGACGAACAGGGTCTGGGCCTGCGCCTGGGTGAACCGGAGCCGGCCGTGGCGCTTGGCGGCCGCGAGCTGGCTGAGCTCCAGGGAGCGCAGCCGCTCGGTCGTGCTGGTGCCGGCGGGCATGGTGCGGTCGGAGCCGTAGACGGCGAGCATCTCGGCAGGGGGAAGGGTGGCGGTGGGCAGCACCCTGGTCGCCAGGGCCTCGCGGGCGTCGTCGATGAGCGGGAGCAGGGTGCGGTTCTGGGCCAGCCAGACGAGTTTGTCCAGGGTGGAGCCGCTGGACGTGGCGGGGTGGGGGCGCAGGTGGCCGTCCCAGGAGTCGACGGCGCCGGCGTTCCACCGCGGATGCAGGGCGGCGGGCGGTTGCTGGGCCAGGCCGCCGCTGTGCTGGGTGGGGGAGGGGGAGCCAGCAGGGGCGGGCGCCGGGACACGGGTGGCCCCGCAGGCGCCGCTCAGGGCGGTGGACAGGCTCTCGGGCCGGCCGTCCCAGGAACGCGCGAGGGCGGCGGCGAGGTCGAGGTGGGGGCCGCAGACCTCGACGATGGTGGCCTGGACGAGCACCTCCTCGATGCGGTGGCGGCCGGTCAGCCCGGCGCGGGCGCGCAGCGGACGGTTGACGGCGGTGACCGAGGCGGTGTCGAGGCGGCCGAGGGCTCCCCACCACCAGTGGACGGCGACGTCCTCGCCCCTGAGCCGGTCCGGATAGTCGGGGGGCAGGTCGTCGGGGGTGGCGATGACGAGCAGCCGCGGGCGCTGGTCGGGCGCCAGGCCGGCGGCCTTGGCAGCGGCGGGCAGACGCAGCAGGAGCTGGGCGAGCGCCTCGGGGTCCTTCTCGTCGGCGGCGTCCAGGACGTAGACACACCCGTCGGCGTGATCGATGGTCAGCCTGTCGTACACGGAACCGGCCGACGCACCGGGCAGGAGGCCTTCGAGGCGGGCCTCCAGGTCCCGGACGCGGTCGGGCGCGACGCGGGGGCGGGGGACGGGCGGTGCGGGCGCGGGGGCCGAGGCCGGGTCGGCTCCGAAGATGGAGGCCATCATCCCGGTGAGGAAGCTGTCGTCGATGTCGAGCACGGGCGGCTGGCCCGACCACAACGGCTCGGGCTCGGGCTCGTCCGGCTCGGGCTCGTCCGCTGCCGACGGTGCGCCCGGTGGCGGCACCCGGAGCCAGTGGGGCTGGGTGGTGAGGATGCCGGGCAGGAGCGCCGCCGAGTCCGGCATCGCGGCGGGTACGAGCAGCAGGCAGCTGTGCCCGGCGGCCAGGTCCTTGGCGACGCGTCGTATCCAGAGCCGGACGCCGGGCAGTGTGGTGAGGGAGTGTGGGTCGGCGCCCGCTGCGGTCCGAGGCCCGGAGTCGGCCGTCACTCCTGCCCCGCCGTGGCGGCCAGGGCGCGGAAGGTCACCGGGTCGAGCGCTATCCCGTTGTCGCCCTCGTCCAGCACCCCGAGGTCGGTGAGCCGCCGGACGAGGTCCAGGACCTGGTCCTCGGGGACGTCGATGATCGACGCGATCCGGGCGGGGGTGTCCTCCTCAGGGCTCTCCAGGAGTTCGGTCCAGCGGGTGAGGAGCTCGGCGAGGTTCCTGTCGAGACCGACCTTCTGCAGGTGCACGGCGCCGAAGTCGGCGCGGGTCGTCGCGTTGCGGACGCCCTCCAGGGCGGCGTCGACGGAGGTGCCGGTGCGGGAGACCTGGTGGACCGTCTGCTCCACCAGCTCCGGCCAGCCGCCGGTGGCCTCCACCAGCCGGCGCCGACGCTCGGGCGTTTCGAAGGGGGACTCGGGCCAGGCGCGCAGGCTGTCGGCCGTCCACCGCTGGGGCCGGATCGCCTCACCGATGAGGTCGGTGCGCTCGTAGACGCCCATCGGGTCGACGATGATCACCGCGGAGCGCGCGGCGGGGCTCGCCGCGGCGGTGTGCTCGCGCAGGCGGTCGAGGGCGTCGGTCAGTTCGGCCTGGCTGCGGCGGCGGAGGTCGACGATGACCAGCTGCGCGTCCTTCTCCTTCGCCTTCGCCTTGGCGAGCGCGGTGAGGCGGGACTTCAGACCGGGGCCGTCCGTGCGGTGCACGGTGATGCCCCGGGCGGCGGCGTAGGCCTCGACGGCGTCGACCACCAGGGACGGGCGCAGCACCTCGGTCACGCACACCGCGCTCACCCCCTGGCCCGTGACGGTGTGCAGCTGGTCCTCGGTGAGCGGACTGAACGTCTGGATTCCGCTGGGGGAGTGGCCGAGCAGCCGTCGGGAGTAGCGCGGGTTGTACTCGATGGGCAGCCGGAACTCGGTGTCGCGCAGCTCGTGTTCGAGCGCGTCGGGCGTGCCGAGGACACCGACGACGTTGGGACTGCGGACCGCGTAGGTCGGGTCGTCGCCGGGCTGGCGGACCAGCAGGCCGAGGCCCACCATCTCGTCCAGGTAGATCCGCACCTGGCTGGAGTTGAGGTTGTCGAAGCCCTCCCGCCAGCGCTCGCGGGCCTCCTGGAGGAGCTCGTCGGGCTGGTAGCCGCGCCGGTGCGCGTCCTTGAGGCTGAGCAGGGCGATCACCAGGGTGAGCACCCGGTAGCGGTCCTCCAGGTTTATCGTGATGCGCATCCGCTCGGCGATGCGTTCGCGGACCTGCGGCGAGGCGGTGACGGCGCGCACGTCGGCCTCGGTGACGGTGATAGGCCACCGGTCGGCGACGGGCTTGGCACGCAGCGCCGAGACGAGCTGGTCGCAGAAGATCTGCACCAGTGACGCCTGGAAGTTGGTCGCTGCCAGCACCTGCCAGGCCAGCTCGGGCCGCTCGAAGGTGTAGCCGAGCGCGGCCATCGGCTCGACGACCAGCGGCTGTGCCTCGGTGGGGTGGAGCGGGCCGACCAGGACGTCCGGCCCGCCGTGGGTGAGCGGGACGTTGGACAGCGCGCCGAAGCGCTGGACCTGGTGGAGGCCGGCGAAGACGACCTTGAAGCGGCGCCCGGTGCTGTCCATCAGCCGCTTGAGCCGCAGGACGTTGGGGAACGTCGACTCGCCGCCGTGGCCGTTGGCGGAGCGGGAGTCGGCGGTCAGGAAGGCGTCGGCCTCGTCCGCCAGTACGAGCAGGCGCCGCTGGGGGTCGGCGGTGAGCCAGTTCTCGATCTGCTCCAGCACCTTGTCCGGGACCCACTTGGTGCCGACCTGCTCCAGCACGCCCACGCGCTGCAACTGGGCGGCGAGGTTGGGCCAGATCCGCTCCGCCGGCTCGGCCTCACCGATCCCGTGGGCCTTCAGGTCGAGGTAGACGACCTTGTGGTGCTCGGTGGCGAAGGTGGACTCGACCCGGCGCAGCAGCGCGGACTTGCCCAACTGGCGTCCGCCGTAGAGGAACAGGCCACCCAGGGGGTCGACGACCTGGTTGATCTCCTGGGTGCGGCCGTAGAACACCTCGGGCGGCACCAGGCCGGCGACGAACGGCGTGTAGGGGTTGAACCCGGTCCAGGGCAGCGTGACGCGCTGGAGCGCGCGGAAGCTGCGCGGCGAGCGCGCGGCGATCCAGCCCAGCACCGCCGGGTCGACGACCAGCGCCTGACGGGCGCCCGCCCGGGCGCGCTCGGCGAGCTTGCGGCGGCCGGCGAGCCCCAGCGGGTGCAGGTAGAGGATCAGCGTGGCACCGCTGTCCCGTGCGTCCAGCAGGTCCAGGACGCTGCGGCCGACCGCCTCCTCGGGGACGATGACGACGGTGTACCGGCCCTGGGCCCGGGAGCCGAGCGAGGCGACGTAGCCGGGCCTGGACTCGCTGACCTTGGCACGCACGGTCGTGCGCAGCAACCCGATGCGGCGCTGGCCGTCGTCGACGTGGGTCAGGGAGCCGGGGTCGACCTCCAGGCCCAGCAGGCGCAGCACCCGCGGGAGGTGCCGCTGCCACTCGCGCGCCCGGGTGGAGGCGTTGCACAGCGCCTCCCACGCCTCCAGCGCGGGCCCCACGGCCTCGGTCAGCTCGCCGTTCGGGGCGTAGCGCCGGGCCCAGGGCTCGGCGCTGTAGCCCTGGCCCTGCCGCTGGGTGACGCTCAGGCCCAGGCCGGCGGAGAACTCGGTGAGGTCGGCGCCCCAGTCCAGGGCGCTCCAGTCCGGCAGCGGCTCGCCGCGCCTGGCCAGCGCCAGGTACTCAGCGGCGGTGACCAGGTCGTGCTTGTCCAGCGCCTGCTCGAACCGGGTGCGGTCGGTCTCGGAGAGCTCCAACTCGGCTATGTCGGCGCGCAGTTGCCCGGCATACGCGGAGACCGCCTCGCTCAGCCGCCCGGCCAGTGCCCGGATCTGCTCCACCGCCGCGCGGTAGGCGCCGTCGGGCTGGGGCTGCTCCAGTCCGGCCAGTTCGGCGCTGAACTTCCGCTCCGCGGCCGAGTCCGGCGCCTGCTGGATCCGCAGCTCGGCCAGCAGCCCGGAGGCGTCGGCGTGCTCGGCCCGCAGCCTGGTGCTCCAGCTCGTGCGCGCCGCCTCGATCGTACGGGCGTGGTCGGTCCGCACGGGCGCGTCACCGACAGCCGGCACCGCGCCCTCGCCGAGCGCCGCGGCCAGCGCCTCGGCGAGGTGCAGGTCGCCGCGCTCGCAGTGCGCCCGCAGCGCCGCGTCGCCGTCGACCCGCGACAGCAGCGGCGACAGCGCCGCCTCGTCGAAGCCGTCCGCGTCGGGGTCGGGACTGCCGTCACCCAGCCGCGGCAGGTCGGCCAGGACGAGCAGCGGCCGTACGTCGGGCCGGTGGTCGCGCAGGTCCTCCGGGAAGCCTTCGTGGTCACCGACACTCAGCGGGGTCGCCGCGGGCGCCTTGCCGCACAGCCACTGGCGCAGCAGGTGCAGCAGCGCGCCCTCCACCCCGGGCGGCGCCGGCTCGTTCGCCACACGGGTCAACACGCCCTTCAGCGACCCGGAGAGCCCGGCGCCGGCCTGGGACGCCGCGATGCTCCGCGCCCGGTCCAGCAGGTCGCTGACGCTCGCGATCGCCCGCAGCAGCGCCTGCTTGGCCTTGGCCTCGATCGGCTCCCGAGCCTGCTTGCTGGTGCGTACCATGACGTCGGCGTCCAGGATCAGCCGCTCACCGCAGTCCCGCCGCGCGAACTGCTCGGCCACCGCGTCCAGGGCCTCCAGCCCCGCCCGGCCCTGCGCCCACTCCACGATCGTCCGCAGCGTGGTGCCCAGCGGCTGCCCGTCCGACGCCAGGCGGGTCAGCACCTGCGTCGCCCGCGCGTAGCTGGTCCTGCGCTGGGGCAGCGTCACCAGCAGCTCGCGCGCCTGGTCGCCGATCACCTCCCGGGTCAGCCCCGGCGCCGGGTCCACCAGCCATCCGCCGGCCGGGTTTACCCGCTGGCAGTGGCGCACAGTCGACGCGGCGGCCTCCAGCAGCCGCGCCCAGGGCGCGGGCAGACCGGTGATCGGCTCCGCCTGGTTGAGCAGGTCGTTGGGCCAGCCCGCCACCAGGCCCGCGCGCAGCGAGGCCACCGTGGCGGCGATCTGCGCGCTCCGGTCGTCCCGGAACTCGGCGGCGCCGTGCCCGAAGGCGGAAAGCACCGCAGTGGCCGTGTCGTTGTCCTGGCACGCGAACGCGGCCTCGGCGAACGCCAGGGTGTCGGCGCGCAGCGCGACCTCGTCCGAGCCCCGGGTGTACCAGAACGCCTCGGCGAGCCGGCTCTGGCGCACCAGTTCGGCCACCGGGCCGGCACCTCCGGCCGACGGCTCCCAGGGGAGGAAGGCCAGGCGCTGCTCCTGCTCCTCTTCCTCCTCCGGCTCCTGCTCCGGTTCGGCGACGGTCACCGGCCGCGCCGTCGACTCGGACGCGGGCGGCTGCGCCGGGGCGGACTTCGGTACCGGCTCCTCCCGCAGTTCCGGCGTCGGCTCCGGGTCGGCCGCCGGAGCGGTGTCGTCGTCGGGCCAGTCCTCCTCCGCGGGGACGGCGTCCGCCACCGGCTCCGGCTCCTCCACCGCTTCCGGCGTCGGCTCCGCGGACGGTTCCGGCGCCGCGTCCTCCGCGAGGGCGGGCGCCTGTTCCGGCATCAACTGGTGCGGCAGGTCCAGGGATACGGCCGCCGGTGCGGGCAGTACGCCGCCGAGTTCTACGATCTGCTCCGCGATCCGGCCCCGGGCCGACTCCAGGCCGGCGCGGGCGACCTCGTCGTCCTCCTCCTGCAGCATGTCGGTGTACCGGTCGTAGCGGACCCGCAGCTCCTCGGCCCGTGCGTGGCGGGCCGCGGCCTGCTGCTGCGCCGCGGCGAGCTCCGCGATCACCGCGTCGAGGTCCTCGAACGTCGCGGCCGCGTCCCATCGTTGCCCGGTACCGGTGATCTGCTCGGCGAGCCGGGCCCGGTCGGCCGTGTACACGGCCAACCTGTCCTCCAGGTCCGCCGGTTCGACCGTGCCGCCGCTCTCGACCAGGTCCGCGAGGGCGCGCAGGTCCCCCGCCAGCGCGGCGGCCGCGTGCCGCAGGGCCTCCGCGGCGGCGGACAGGCCCTGGGGGGCCGGCTGGCTCTTCACCTGAACGTTCCTCTCCTGCTCGGATTCGGGGGCCAACGGCGCGGTCGCTTCCCGGCCCGCCGGATCGCGGTGGTCGGGCACCGCCGTGCCGGGGGTGTCGGCGCACCGTAGCAGCTCCACGACGGCGACGTCCCAGTCCTCTTCGAGCTCCGGGCGGTGCTGAACGAGGTGGTGAAGGCGGGCGTGGGCCAGCACCGGGGGGAGCTGGGTCAGCATCCGGCCGAACCGCTCCGGGTCGGGGTCGCGCAGCTCCTCCGCGGAGAAACCGTGGACCCGCGTCAGCAGGTGGTCCGCGAAGTCGGCCGCCTGCTGCCCGATCGAGTTCAGGACGTCCAGCGGCGCACGCCCCAGGAACGCCCGCGCGGTCAGGAGTTCGCGGCGCTTCCACACGAACTCGCGCGGCCTGCCGTCGACTCGGATACCGGCCAGGAAGGGAAGTGCGGTCGGGACCCGAAGGAAATCGCCCAGCCGTTCGTCTGTGAGGGAGCGAAGCCAACCACGTAGATCACCCGCATCTTGCTGCACAAGCGGGGAGTTTGCCAGACCGCGCACCCGACCGACACCCATACCGCGAGATCCGCCCACACGGCCGCGCGCATGTCAACCATGCGGCACCTGATCGTATGTCACAGTCCGGTCCCCGCCGTGTCCTGGCGATTGTGACGCCGTTCGGGGCACCGGAACCGGCCGGTCGGCCGTCCTGTGGTGTGTCCGTCGCCAACAGCACGCACCGCCATCGGGGAGCCACCATGACCATCCGCCGCCACCGCCGCCCGCTGCTCGCCTCCGCCGTCCTCGTCGTCGGGGCGGGGCTCGCGCTGACCGCCTGCGGGCCCGAGCACACGGACACGGCCGGCGGCTCGACGGCCTCCGCGGCCGCCACGGCGGCCGCCACGCCCTCCGCGGCCGCCCCCGCTACCGGGGCGCCCACCGCGGGCGCACCGGCCACCGGAGCGCCGTCGCACTCCGCCCCGCCGAAGACGTCCGGCGCGAGCCCGTCGGGCGGCATCAAGTCCGACGGGGGGAACACCGGCGCCGCCGGCCGCCCGTGCGACACCCAGAACCTCTCGATCCAGGTGACGATCCGCTCCGGGGCGCCGAGCCAGCGGGTGATCGAGGTGCACAACACCGGTGCGAGCGCCTGCAGTCTGAGCTCCTCCCCGGCAGTCGACCTGGGCAACTCCACTTCGCAGGACCAGAGCGGGAACATCCGGCCGGTGCTCGCCGGCGGCACCTCGCGCTTCCCGGTCGCGGCCGGGCAGAAGGCCTACGCGGTGATCGACCTCGACCCGAGCGGCGCCACCACCGGCACCGCCCGCGGCATCGACGAACTCAACGTGCTGGTCGACCAGGACGGCACCAACATGCCCCTCGCGAACACCCGGAACTTCCCGCTCGGCAGCGGCGTGCGCGTCCTGAACCCCAAGCTGGGCCTCTACCGCTCCACCGTGGCGGACGCGGTCGCCTCCATGGCGGCCGCCCCCAAGTAGCCCCGGAGCAGGCCCCGAGTGGCGCCTTCCGGCCCGCCGTCGCCGGGGGCGGGCGGTCCGCCTCGCACCGGCATCACGGAGCGTGGCCCCGATCACGGAGGGTGAGTCGGAACAAGGCCCCCAGCGACGGTGTTTCCCGAGTGAACGGGCACGGCTGCCCTCAGGTGGTCCCGGGTCCCGGGTCCCGTGGCGCCGGGCACGGCTGTCCGGATGTCCGCGCCACCGCGGTAGGAGGCCGGAATGACATTCGACGATGCCGGATTCGGGGGAGTGGACGGCTCGCGCTACCTGCCGATCGCCGAGCACGGCCTGATCGGCGATCTCAGGTCCGCCGCGCTGGTGGGGACGGACGGCACGATCGACTGGTACTGCTGCTCGCGGTTCGACGCTCCCAGCGTCTTCGCGTCCATTCTCGACGCCGACCGGGGCGGGTCGTTCGAGCTGGCCGCCGACGTGCCGACGCGCACCCGGCAGTTCTACTTCCCCGACACCAACGTGCTGATCACCCGGTTCTTCGCCACCGACGGGGTGGCGGAGATCCAGGACTTCATGCCGGTCGTGGACGAGTCGCGCGAGGCGGGCCGGCACCGGCTGATCCGGCGGGTGGTCTGTGCCCGGGGGACGCTCCCGTTCCGGGTCCGGGTGGCTCCCCGTTTCGGCTTCGGAACCGAGCCGCACACCGTGCGCCTGCGGCCGCACGAGGCCGTCTTCGAGTCCCCGTCGATGGCGCTGGCGCTGACGGCCACCGTGCCGCTGGAGCGCGACGGCGTGGACGTGTGGTCGCACTTCAAGCTCCTCGAGGGCGAGTCGGCGGTGTTCGCCCTCGACCGGGTCGGCGGTGACGTCACCCCGAGGTCGTGCCCCCGGGCCGAGGCGGAGGACGAGTTCGAGGCGACGGTGCGGTTCTGGCGCCACTGGCTGGCCGGTTCCCGGTACCACGGGCGGTGGCGCGAGATGGTGCACCGCTCCGCGCTGGTGCTGAAGCTGCTCACCTATGCGCCGACCGGTGCGATCGTGGCCGCGCCGACGACCAGCCTGCCCGAGCGGATCGGCGGCGAGCGCAACTGGGACTACCGGTACGTGTGGGTCCGCGACGCGGCCTTCTGCGTCTACGCGATGCTCCGGCTGGGTTTCACCGCGGAGGCCGAGGCCTTCATCGGCTTCCTCTCCGAGCGGGGCATCCTCCGCGGCGGCGGTGCCGGCACCGGCGACGCGGGACCGCTGCAGATCATGTACGGGATCGACGGGCGCAGCGACCTGCCCGAGCGCGAGCTGTCGCACCTGGAGGGCTACCTGGGGTCCGCTCCGGTGCGGGTGGGGAACGCCGCCACCGGCCAGCTCCAGCTGGACATCTACGGGGCGCTGATCGACTCCGTCTACCTGTACGACAAGTGGGGGCAGCCGATCAGCAGCGACCACTGGGACCAGGTCGGGGGCGTGGTGGACTGGCTCTGCGACCACTGGGACCAGCCCGACGAGGGCGTCTGGGAGACCAGGGGCGGCCGCAAGGACTTCCTGTACTCGCGGCTGATGTGCTGGGTGGCGATCGAGCGGGCGATCCGGATGGCGAACCGGCGCGGGCTGCCGGCGGACCTGGCCCGCTGGCAGCCCTGCCGGGACGCGATCTACCGGCAGATCATGCGGGCCGGCTGGTCGGCCGAGCGCCGGGCGTTCACCCAGAGCCTGGGCGTCGACATCCTGGACGCCTCCGTGCTGATGATGCCGCTGGCCAAGTTCATCTCGCCCAACGACCCCAAGTGGCTGTCGACCCTGGACGCGCTGGGCGCGGAACTCGTCTCCGACTCCCTGGTCTACCGCTACGACCCGCAGGCCAGCCCGGACGGCCTGCGCGGGGCCGAGGGCACCTTCTCGATCTGCTCGTTCTGGTACGTCGAGGCCCTGGCCCGCGCCGGACGGGTGGAGGAGGCCCGGCTGGCCTTCGAGAAGATGCTCACCTACGCCAACCACCTGGGCCTGTACGCCGAGGAGATCGGCCCGACCGGCGAGCAGCTCGGCAACTTCCCGCAGGCCTTCACCCATCTCGCGCTGATCAGCGCCGCCTTCAACCTCGACCGCACGCTCGGCTGACGCGGAGTCACCCCTCGCCGGGTTGACGGCCCGGTTGATGTCCCCGGTTGATGTCGGGCTTCCGCGGGGAAGAAGAAGACGACCGAAGCCGAATGAACAGGGATTTGCGTGCTTCGGGCGAATTGGGCGCTTATCATCTGAGGTCGTACAGGAATCAACACTTCCGGAAATGCTCGATCGCGCACCGAGCATCGACCGCCCCTGTTGTGACCTCTGCCACAGCATGACGCGGCTTCATGCTTTCCCTGACGGAACTCATATGGCCGAATCACTTCGTGATGGCCTGATGTCATATGACCGTTCGTCAAACGTTCATAATGAATGGCAGTGTGTAGGCGGTCGTATCCGACCCTTTCTGCACCATGTGTGTACCGATCGTGCACACGATGACGAATGGCTGAACTGTGCGCATGACCCGTTCGGATCGCAACGACGCGACCACGCGGCCCCGCCTCCTAGGCGCAGGCGAAAAGCTCACCCTCGAGGAGTTCTCCGGACTGGCCGGCCAGGTCGGGGGCTATCCCTATGTGAAGATCGTGCTCGACCGTGACGAGTCGGTGCTCCACTTCATCGACAGCGCCGACGGCATGCTCCACGTCCGCTACATCGGGTGCGAGATCCTCGGCATGTCGATCGACGAACTGGCGGGGCAGCTCGATTCCTTCAACGACGGCGTCTACCGGAATCCCGACCGTCGTTTCTATCTCGGCACCCTCGCCCGCCACACCCGTCGCGCCACGGAAAGCGGCGACGAGGCCGAGACCTTCCTGTCGCTGGAGACGGTCGACGTCGACACCATGTCCCAGGGCATGCTGCGGTTCTTCTACCACCGGGTGCGCGAGCACATCGACCCTTCGCTGCGGCTGGTCCTCAAGCCGGCCTGCCACCAGCAGGAGGTCTACCTCGCCGACATCCCGGAGAGCGAGATACCGCGCGTCCTGTCCCACGAGCTCTACTCCGCGGCCTCGTTCGTGCCGTTGAACCCCGGGACGGCCCACGGGCGGCTGCGGGTGTTCCGCTCGGAGGAGGACTACCGGGCCGACCCCGAGCCGCTGGAGTGGTACGACATCGTGGTGATGCCCCGGGTGCCCGAGGACATCCCCAGGGTGTCCGGCATCATCCACACCGAGCACACCACGCCGCTCTCCCACATCAACGTGATGGCCGCCGGCTGGCGGATCCCCAACGCCGTCGGCATCGGAGCCTTCGACCGGATCGACCGCGCCGCTCTGGCCGGCCGGTGGGTGAACTACCGCGTCGAGGCCGACGGCGGGGACCTCCTGCTGGAGGCCGCCGAGCCGGGCGAGACCAGGGGAGCACGGCCGGCCCCGCCGGTCGACCGCGTCACCGTGGACCGGCCCGACCTCGCGCCCACGCCCGTCACCGCGCTGTCCGAACTGCGCGAGGGGGACCACGTACGGTTCGGCACCAAGGCCGCCAACCTCGGCGAACTCACCCATCTGCTGCAACACGGCTCACCCCGCTGGCTCGGCTTCTACCAGGTGCCCCGGCCGCCCCGGGCCGACCTGCTGCGCTACCTGGCCCGGCAGCTCGACCTCCCGGAGGACACGGACGAGGCCGAACTGAACGCCGCCGCAAGGCTCCTGGTGAAGGAGTACGCCCACGTGCCGCGCGGGATCGTGCTGCCGTTCTCCCTCCAGCAGCGCTTCCTCGACTCCTCCGAACAGCTCCGGGAGGCCCTCGACCGGCTGGCCGCCGCGCTCCGGGACGAGGCCCCGCGGATCGAGGAACTCTGCCTCGACGTCCAGCGGTTGATCCGTGACACCCCGCTGCCCGACCCGATCCGCACCGAGATCGACCGGGCGGTCGACCGCCACCTGTACGGCGCCCCCGTCCAGGTCGTCCGCAGCTCCTCCAACGCCGAGGACCTGGCCGGCTTCTCCGCCGCCGGACTCTACGAGTCGGTGGCCGGCGTCAGCGGCACCGACGCGCTCCTCGACGCCGTCCGGGAGGTCTGGGCCTCGCTGTTCTCGCCCCGGGCGGTGCTGCTGCGGCGCCAGGCGGGCATCCCCCTGGACCACTGCCGGATGGCCGTGATCGTCCAGGAGCAGGTCGGCGCCACCGTCGGCGGCGTCCTGGTCACCTGCAACCCGCTGAGCCCGCAGGACTTCCGCGACGTCTACCTCAACGTCTCGCCGCGCTCGGTGACCGACGTGGTGGACGGCCGGGGCGCCCCGCTCCAGTACCTGTACAACACCATGGAGGGCGGCAGCCGGACGATCTCGCTGGGCACCGCCGCCACCGACCTGGACACCGCCACCAAGGACGTCGTGCGCCGACTGGCCCTGATCAGCCGGCTGTTGCAGTCGCACTTCTCGCCCGACAAGACGTACGCGGCTCCGGTCGACATCGAATGGGCGATCGAGGGCGACCAGATCGGCCTGCTGCAGCTGCGCCCCTTCCGCACCGCCGGCTGACGCGGCCGGACCGCCGTACGGGCCCCAGCCGCTCCCCGGCATGCCACGGGCCGGAGCGAACCTCCGAGGCCGCGGGCGAGCCCACGGGCCCGCTCGTCGGCGTGCCCATGGACGAGTGAACTTCCTTCAGGAGAAAGTACGTTGAACAAGATCCTCTACGTCTACGTCAAGGGCGGAGCCCCGCTGGAGTACGCGTTCCCGCGCATCGCCGCCTGCGGCGAGCTGCACGTCCTCGCGCTGGCGCCGCTGCCCACGGCCGGGGAGGACGTGTGGCGTCCCAGCTGCACCAGCATCGAGCTGGTGCCCGACGCGCCGCGCGGCGACGACCTGGTCGAGCTGATCGTGGAGTACGCGAAGGCCATCGGGGCCGACGCGATGCTGACCCTCTCGGAGTTCGCGGTCCTGGCCGTCGCGCACGCCGCGAGCCGGCTCCACCTGGCCGGCCCCGGAGAGGGGATCATCCGCGCCCGGGACAAGCGACTGATGCGCGAGGCGTGGGCGGCCGCCGGGGTGCCGATACCCGCGTTCCGCCGCGTCGACAGCCTCACCGACCTGACGACCGCGCTGGCCGAACTCACGCCCCCGCTGCTGCTCAAGCCGGCCTGGGGCGCCGGATCGGTCGCCCAGATCGTGCTGGACTCGGTCGAGGAGGCCGCCCCGGCGTGGGCCGGCATCGAGAGCGGGCTGCGGGCGGGCAGCCAGGTCGGCATGAACGAGCTCTACGCCGCGGACACCGACCGGGACCGCCTGGTCGAGTCGATCGCCCAGGGCTCCACCGAGGGCTGGTACCAGGAGCCCGGCTACGGCGACTATGTGAGCGTGGAGGGCATCGTCGCGGACGGCGTCTACCACCCCCTCGCCATCACCGCCAAGCTGCCGACCGTCCCGTCCTTCGTCGAGGTGGCCAGCACCTCGCCCTGCGTCCTCGCGGAGCCGCTGCAACGCCGGATCGAGGAGGTCTCGCGGCAGGCCGTCGACGCGCTCGGGCTGGAGAACTGCGGCACCCACACCGAGCTGAAGCTGATGGCGGACGGCGAACTGGTGGTCATCGAGACCGCCGCCAGGTTCGGCGGCCTGCTGACGACCAGGCAGGTCCACGAGGTCTTCGGACTCGACCCGATCGGCATGCTGGTCCGGCAACTGCTCGGCGAGCGGGTCGACTACCCCGCGGCCATGCCCCTCGACGGTACCGGGGCCGCCGCCTCGCTGGCCGTCGTCCCGGCCGACGCGGCGGGCGTGCCCTGGCGGACCAGCCCGGTCTGGAACCCGCAGGCCGTCGACTGGCAGAGCCTGCTGTCGCCGGGCAGCACCATCGAGGCCGTACCCGCCTTCGCGATGCCCGCGGGCCGGACGGTCCCCGCCTTCGACCCGTCCGCCGGGTCGCGCAACTGGCTCGGCGTCTACCTGCTGAGCGCCGTCGACGCCGCCACCCTGCAGCGCGACTGCAACGCCGTGCTGAACGGCATGGAAGCCGCCCTGCACCGGGCCGCCTCCTGAGCCGGCGCACCCCGGCATCCCCCCGACCCCACGACCGAGGTTCCTCCATGCGCGTACTGTTCGCCGGCGTCCCCGGCATCGGCCACCTCTTCCCGCTGGTCCCGCTCGCCAGGGCGATGCGCGAACTCGGCCACGAGGTCGCGGTGGCATCGATGGACGGTGGCGAGGCCGTCGCCGCGGCCGGGATGCCGTACCTGCCCATCGCGCCCGGGGTCGACTGGCGCAAGGTGATCAGGGAGGCCGGCCGCACCCGCCGGCCCGACCTGATGCAGCGGGTGGTCGAGAGCAACTCGGCCGACCGCGAGGCGTTCGTCCCCCTGGCCGCCCACGTCAACAGCGACGTGGCCGACGCGGTGGTCGAGCTCGCCACCCAGTGGCGACCGGACCTGGTGGTGTACGACTACCAGTTCCCGGTGGCCCTGCTCGCGGCGACCCGCCTCGGCGTGCCGGCCGTCCAGCACGACCTGGGGTTCGTCCGGACCCCGAAGCTGCGCGCGCTGATGCTGGCGGAGATGGCGGACACCTTCGCCCGGCACGGGATCGACCGGCTGCCCGAGCCCGCGGACGTCATCGACCTCGCGCCCCCGAGCATGGCGGGGGACGAAAGGTACGGCCGCTCGCTGCGGCCCGTCTCCTACAACGGCGAGGACGAACTCCCCGCCCACCTGGCCGTGCCCGCCGACCGCCCGCGCGTGGCGGTGACGCTGGGCACCGTCCCGCCCAAGACGGACGGCCTGACCAGGCTGGAGCGGGTGATCGCGGCGGCCGCCGACATCGACGCGGAGTTCGTGCTCGCCACCGGCGACCTCGACCTGGGCACGATCGACACCCTGCCCGACAACGTCCGCGCCTGCGGCTGGGTCCCGTGGCGGGCACTGCTGGACACCTGCTCGGCCGCCATCCACCACGGCGGCGGCAGCACCGCCCTCGGTGCCCTGGACGCCGGCATCCCGCAACTCGTCCTCCCCGACGGCTCCGACCGCTTCATCAACGCCGACGCGGTCCGGGCCCGGGGCGCCGGCCTGCGCGCCGCCGCCGAGGACATCGGCCCGGCGCTGCTCGACCGGCTGCTCACCGACGCCGACCTGATCCGCGCCGCGCGCGAGGTCAGCACCGAGATCGCGGCCATGCCCGCGCCGACCACCGTCGCGGAACACCTCACCCGCCTCGCCGGCTGACGCGGCCCGGCGGTGGAGCCGTCCGCACGGCACGTGCTGCCGTGCGGACGGCGATCGGCCGCTCAGGCCTCGCCCGCGGCGGCGGCCGTCAGCGGGCCGAAGGTCTGCCGGAGGTCGACGACCGTGGTCGGGCCCTTCACCCAGGCGAGCGGGGCGTGGTGCACCCGGACCCCGGCCGGGGGTTGGAGCAGGGCCTCGCCGGCCGTGTTCTGCGGCCACTCCACCGAGCCGGTGGCCGTCCGGGCCGGGACGAGCCAGTAGTCGCCGCGGGTGTACGCGCCGCCCGGCCGGAAGTACACCTGGGCGCCGTCCTCCAGGTCCAGCCAGGCGCCCTCCTGGATCCGCAGGGCGCCGCCGACCAGCGGCAGGGCGTCCCGGCCGCGGGCCGCCCGGTGGTCCCAGCGGCGCAGGAAGGGGCGGCGCTCGGCCAGCCGCCCGACCTCGGGACCCGGTTCGGCGGACAGCCGCACCCGGCGGCCCGGCAGGTCGGTCTCCTCCACCTGGAGGAGGTCCGCCGGCTCGTCCCGGCTGACGTACGCGCTGTCCCCGACCTCGACCCAGTCGCCCACCGAGAGACCGAGCTTGTCGTCGTCGCCCAGCGTGGTGAGGTCGACCCAGACGCCCTCGATCGAGGCGACCGGAAGGACGACCGAGCCGTTCTCCCGGGACCACTTGAACGTGGCGCAGCCCTCGGCGGAGCCGCCCCGGTGGACCTCCACCCGGTACAGCTGGTTCTCCGGGCCCCGGTAGGCGTCGTCGGGGTGGGCCAGGCACGGGTCCTCGTTCGCCCGCTCCGGCCGCCGGGCGCGCGCGGCCAGCCAGGAGGCGGGCCGCTCGTGCGGTTCGGCCCACGCGTCGAAGGCCTCCCTGACCCGGGACACCCCGCCGTCCGGCACGCTCAACTCCGAGGCGGGCAGGGCGAGTACCTGCCAGACGACCTTGGCCCGGGCCGCCGTGTCGGGCATAGCCGCGCCGAGCGCGACCTCGCGGATCTCCGGGTCCTCGACCGCGGTGACGCTGCGCTCCCAGACCTTCAGGTAGACCAGGAACGGGAAGTCGCCGGGCAGCCGGTCACCGGGCCGCTCCTCGTCCCGGTAGGCGTCCGGCTGGTCCCAGTACGTCCAGACGGCGGGCGCCTGCCGGGCCTCGCCGTCGCTGCCGCCGGTGCCTCCCCAGTCGCCGTCGTCGGGTACGGCGAGGCCCTCCTCGGGGCGGTAGGACTCGCACAGGATGCCGTCCACGTAGTACCGGCCGCCGCCGATGGTGAGGTCGTCCACGTCGTGGTTGCCCGGCACGTAGCCGATCGCGAACCCGGCCGCCGAGGCCGGTCCGCCGCTGCGGCCGATCAGGTCGGCGGCGAGCGTGCGCAGCTGGTAGCGCTCGATCGCGGCCTGCTCGTTGGCGTCGGCGTCGAGCTGGACCCGGCCCTGCTGGGTCAGCACGGCGGAGTAGTGCTTGCCGGGCCGGAACGTCAGGCGCGAGAAGTCTGCGTGCACGGTTTCCCTCTCACAGTCATTGGTCGGGCGGGAGCGGTCGGGCGTCAGGAGACGAAGAAGATCCCGGCGTCGGTGCCGGCCGGGGTGTACTCGGCCAGCCGCGCCCGCAGGTTGTCCTCGCGCTGGGGCTGGAACAGGTCGTGGAAGGCGCCGAGTTCGGAGCGGTCCTCGGCGCCGCGGGTGATCTCCGGCGCGCACCCGGCGGCAAGCCGGCCGTAGTCGGGCGTGCCGTAGCGGAGGCCGGCGAACAGCGGGCGGACCCGCTGGGCCTCCACGTCGCGCAGCCGGGCGGCCTGCGCCGGGTGCAGGTCGCCGCGCTCGACCAGCCCGGTCACCGCCGAGCGCACCAGGTCGGGCTGGCACTCGTACCGGCGCGGGGTGCGCGAGCCCGGGGGGACGTAGCAGAACCGCAGGCAGCCGAGCGAGCGGCGGGCCACCCGCAGCAGCCCGGTGAAGACGCAGTCCTCGGCGAGCGGCACCGCGTGGGTGTGCACCTCGCCGACCACCGTGGAGCGGTGGGCGTGCAGCAGCGCGTGGGCGTGCTCGCAGTCGGGCCCGGAGAGCGCCGGCCGCCGGTGCCCGGTGGCGTCCAGGACGCTGTCGCTGAGGTGGATCTCCAGTGGGTCGTCGTCCACCTCGTCGCCGACGACCTGGATCGAGCCCACGATGCTGCGCTCGATCCGCACGCAGGCCGTGGTGTGGTCCAGCACGAGGCTGGGCTCCTGCGGCGAGTGCGGTTCGCAGTGCGGCTGCAGCGACCAGCCCGGCACCAGGGTGCAGTGCCGCAGGGTGACGGAGGCGAGCGGCCCGGTGACGTTGACCCCGCGGCCGGTGACCAGCAGGCCGTCCAGGACCAGCCGCCCGCCCGGGCGAACGCCCCGGACGTTGAGCGCGTCCGGCCGGTTGCTGTACCAGTCGAGCAGCCGGATCACCGGCCGGGTGCCCTCGGCGGCGCGCAGTTCCAGGCGGTCGTCGGCCTCCAGGTCGAAGTCCAGCTGCTCCTGGTAGGCGCCGCTGTGGGTGATCTCGATGACGGCGGCGCCGCCCGCGCCGCCGTCCTGCTGGTCGGCGCGCCACTGCCGGTAGGCGTCGTTGATCCGCTCGTACGGCCCGCCGGGGCCGACCCGGTAGACCGTCCGTCCCGGGGCCTGCGGGCGGTCGCGCGGGTACTCCCCGCCGCCGGTGTCGTCGCCGAACGCGTAGTGGTAGTCGACCCAGACGCCGCGGCGCGGGGCGGAGCGGGCGCCGAAGGCGATCCGGCCGAGCACCGGGTCGACGGCGACCTGGCCGCGCTTGGGCCGGTACGCCCAGTCGGTCAGGTCGGCCACCGTGATCTCGGCGGGCGGGACCGGCTCCTGGGCGCCGTCGCGCCAGATGGCGAAGCTCTTGCCGGGCCCGTAGTAGTCGGCCAGGCGCTCGGCCAGCTGCCGGCGCCGGATCGGTGCCGGCACGTTGTCCAGCGCCGCGAGGTGGGTGGCCGACGGCTCCGGCTCGGGCCGGGTGACCAGCGGGGCGTCGTTCCCGAGGACCGAGAACGTGAAGAGGTTCCTGGCCCGGTCGATGCAGTAGGCCGGCGCCCGGGTGACCGGGTACGGCTTCAGCCGCCACACGTACAGGGCGACACCGGCCGGCGTGCGGCCGCCCTGGCGGCGGGCGGAGGCGGCGCGGCGGACGTCGGCGGTGTGCGCCTGCCCGTCGAAGGGCCCGCCGAGCAGGTCCAGCTCGGCGCCGCGCCGAACGTCGACCAGTCGGCCCCGGCCCAGCCGCTGACGGTCGGCCGGCCCCTCGTCCGGGCGCAGCAGCCGCACCGGCTGGGTCTCGCCGAGCAGCCGGGAGAGTTCCACGGCCCGGGCCGGCCAGTCGGCGACCGAGGCGGACAGCTCCTCCAGCAGGGCCAGGGTGCCCTTGCGCCGGCGGTAGGCGACGGTGTTCGCGACGTCGCGCCGCGGCGCCAGCCGGGCGGCGAGCCGGTCGCGGGCCGCCGCCCGCTCGGGGGAGGCGCCGCCGTGCAGCCCGGTGGCGAGCACCTCCTCGTAGCCGGGCAGGATCCGGTAGCCGACCAGGTCGCCGAGGTAGGCGACGGCCCAGTCGGCGGCGGTCTCCACGAACCAGTCCCGGTAGCCCTGTTCGATGCCGCCGCGGACGACGTCGACCTGCTCGGCGATGACGGCCAGCAGGGCGCGCAGCGGCTCACCCGCGTCGGCGTCCCGCATCCGGTGCCACTGCGGCAGCAGCTCCAGCAGTGCGTCCGGGTCCCGCCCGCTCGGGTCGGTCATGAGCGGACCTCCTTGAGGATCAACGTGTCGGGCAGATTCGGCGACAGCATGGCGAGTTGGGCCGGGCGGATACCGCGGAACACCGTCAGCACCCGGCCGGGCGGCAGCGGGCGGGTGTCGGTGACGGCCGGGTTGAGGCGCAGCAGCTCCGCGACGGAGATGCCGCCCCGGGCGGCGACGTCGGTGAGGGACTCCCCGGCGGGGTCCTTCACCCGGTAGCGCTGCTCCTCGAAGCGGGCGAGCCGGGCCGGGACGGTCGGCTGCGGCTGGGCGAGCAGGTCGGACAGCTGCTCAAGGCCCTCGGGGGTGAGGCTGCCGGGCACGCCCGTGAAGGCGTCGACGTCGACCCGGTCGACGCCGGGGACGGCCTGGGCGACGGCGAGGACCTCGGACTGGTGGGCGCTCTGGCCGAGTTGGCGTCCGGCGTAGCCGAGGCGGTCGAGCAGGGCGCGGCGCAGCGCCGGTTCGACGAGGTCCCAGGAGTGGTCCGGGTCGACCTTCACGCTCAGGGCGACGACCAGCAGGACGGGTTCGCGCAGCGCGACCTCGACCGGAAGCCTCGGGTCGCCGTAGGCGGTGAGCGAGGAGTGCAGGGTGCGGATCAGGTCGGAGTCGGCGGTGAGCGGGATGTCGTCCACCCCGGCCACCGTGACGTGGACGAGCTCCCGCCGGCCGTCCGAGAGCCGGGTGGCGCAGGCCCGCCCGATGCCGGCCCGGGAGCGGGTGAAGTCCTCGTAGTCGGTCACCGAGACCAGCCGGTCCAGGGCGGTGACGGCGAGCGGGATGTTGCGCCGGGCGAGGCCGGGGCCGTCCGGGCCGGCGCCGCCGGTGGCGGGCAGCGGGTTGACGACGGCGGAGACGCCGAGCGGGCGGGTGGTGAGCTGGGTGATCCGGCCGGCGCCGACGTTGCCCGACTCGCCGATGCCGATCCGGTAGCGGGCGCGGACGTTCTCCCGGCCGGTGGGCAGGCGCGAACCGTGCACGCCGTCGCCGAAGGTGACGGTGGTGCGGCCGTCGCCCGCGGTCGCGGTGACGTAGACCCGTTCGTCCGGGCCGCGTCCGGCGAGGCTGTCGACCTCGTGCCAGCGCACCCCGTCGACCCGGACCTCCAGGGTGTTCCGCGCGCCCCTGGGGGTGTCGGCGGCCAGCCAGGTGAGCGGCGACTGCCAGAGGGCGAAGCGCTGGCCGGGGACGCCGGCGTCGCCGCTGCCGATGGCCTCGTCGCGGGTGGCGCCCTGGGTGGCGCGCACCACGTTGCCGAGGACCTGGACGGTGTCGCGCCGGTAGCGGTGGGCGAGGCGGGCGCTGAGCGTGATCGTGGTGCGGACGGTGTCCCCGGGCAGCCGCGGGTCGACGCCCTGCTCGACGCCGGCGATCATGGCCAGTTCGGTGCCCCGGACGCCGGTGGTGTTCGGGATGTCGGTCCGCTCGCCGCCGACCGCGATCCACCGGCCCGGGGTCAACCCGTCGTAGAGCCGGGCGAGTTCGATCCGGTCGCCGTGGACCTCCTCGGTGACGGGCTCGTCGGCGAGTCGCAGCGACTCGCCGCGGGCGTAGACGGTGGCGTCCCTGATGTCCGAGAGCTGGGTGTCCTTGTCGTCCAACCAGGGCTGTTGCAGCGAGAGTTCGGTCACCTTGCCGGTGATGCCGAAGTCGGCGCGGGAGATCACCCGCACGTCGGTCACCCGGGTGATGACCTCGGCGAGGTCGCGGCTGCCCGGGATGCCGCCGTCCAGGCCCTTGCGCGGGCGCTGGACGACCACCCAACTGCCGGGCGCGATCTGGTCGTACACCGCGTCGAGGGTGAGGACCGTACCGGAGACCGGCTGCAGCTTGGTGGTGAACACGACCTCGACCGCGGGCGCCGACTGGTCGGTGCCGGCGTAGCGGTGCACCCGGACGTTCAGCTCGCCGGACTCACCGGTCTTCTCCTGGCCCGGGTCGAGTCGGTAGTCGAGCGCGGCGCCGGGACCGCCGTCGACCGTCACGTGGACGCGGCCGTCGTCCTGCGGGCGGGAGACGAAGACGGTGCGTTCGGGCAGCTTCGCCAGGAACCGGGCGCTGACCCCGGGTTCGTCGTCCGGAGCGGGCACGGCAGCGCGCAGGTGCGGCGGCGGAGGCGGCGGCTCGGTGGTGACCACCTTGACCTGTCCGGGGCCGAACGGGAAGGTGTGGTCCCAGGGCAGCGAGATGCCGCTGTGCACCAGGCTGCCCGCCTCGACGTACGTGAAGTCGGCGGTCTTCGGGACGGTGCCGGTGGTGTCGAAGGTGACCCGGACGCTGATCAGCGTGCTGCCGGCGAGCGGCCAGTCCACGTAGCGGTCGATCCGGCCGTCGTCGCCGTAGACGGGCTTGAGCGGCGCGGTGGCGCCGAACGGGGTGGCGACCACCCGCATCGCCTGGATCTCGTGCACGGCGAGCGGCGCCGTCAGGTCGACCTGCTGCCAGGCGGAGTAGAGGCCGTCGCGCAGCCGGGGGTCGAGCGCGGACAGCAGTTGGGCGCCGAGGTCCGATCCCGGCGCGAACAGGCGCTGGGGGTCGCGCGCGAGGTCCCGGCCGCTGAGCGGGGGCCTGGTGGGGGCGGTGCGCAGCGCCGCCAGCAGCGAGCCGAGTCCGCGGACGGCCGGGTCGGCGGCTCCGGGGCCGCTCGGGCCGGGCGCGGGCCGCTCGGGGGCCTGCGGCGGCTCCAGCTGGTGGGCGCGGTCCCGCAGGCCGGTCAGTTCGTCGCCGAGGCGCCCGAACCAGTCGGCCACCGGCTGCTGGGACCGGGCCAGTTCGGCCGCCTCGGCCGCCCGGTCCGTCACCGGGACGAGCCGGTCGGCGAAGTCCGCCGGGGTGCTCAGCGGACCGGACGGCAGGTCGAGGTCGGCGCGCAGCGGGGCCAGCACCTGCTCGTCGAAGTCCCGGATGATCCGGCTGCGCCCGGGCCGGGGGTTGGGGGCGTTCTCGGAGACGGTGATCCAGTCCGCCAGTTCGGCGCACAGGTCCTTGAGGGTGCGCAGGTCCCGGGGCAGGCCGATCACCGTGACGTCGTTCTCGCGGTCGATCCGCACCTCGGGCACCAGCCGCAGCACCCGGTGGACCGGGTCGGCGGCGCGGTCGGCGCTGAAGACGAACAGCAGCCGGTCGCCGGGCCTGATGTTGTTGGCGGTGCCGGCGACGAACAGCTCGGCGCGCCCGCCGGGGTTCAGCTGGCCGGGCGTCAGCTGGTAGGGGCGGCGGCGCAGCACGGCCAGTTCGTTCCAGGCGGAGCGGGCAGGGAGGTCCTCGGCGGTCTCGAAGGACTGCGGGTCCTCGCCGGGGCCGGGGACGCTCTGGCTGCGGGCGCCGCGCGGCACGACCACGGTCGGGTCCTCGGCGGCCCGCGGGTCGTGGTCGAGGGTGTAGGCGAGGTATGTGTCGGCGGCCACCCCGGGCCGGGGCCGGTGGCCGACCAGCCGGCCGAGCAGGGTGAGCGAGTCCTCCTCGGTGGCGGTGCGCAGGTAGCCCTCGTTGGCGATCCGCTCCGAGTAGAAGGTGAGCACGTCGGCGAGCACGGCCCAGGAGTCCAGCAGGGCGATCGCCGGGTCGTCCGGGGTGCGGACGGTCAGGTCGCGCAGCGCCGGGTAGGCGGGGCCGGACAGCCGCGCGAGCAGACTGTCGAGGAACTCCCCGTAGCGGCCGACGCGGTAGCCGACGGCGTCCAGCCCGGGCGGGTTGAACAGCGGGGCCGGGGTCGCGGTGGCGGTGCCCGAGCAGCCGCAGGTGCACTGGCCGGTCATCGGCCACCTCCGATCACGATCGAGAGCCGGCCGTTCTCCGGCCGGTCGGGGTCGTTGTCGCAAGCGGCGACCTCCAGCGCGCCGAGCCGCAGCAGCCCGTCCGCCAGCTCGCCGTCGTCCCGCCCGAACTGCCGCCGCAGCCGGGTGACTTGCGCGCTGACCACGCCCGGTACGGCGGCGGCCGCGGCCACCAGCCGGGAGACCCGCACCGGGTCGCCGAAGCCCAGCGCGTCCGGGTGGAAGAAGCCGACGCGGCCGTCCGGCAGGGCGCGGCTGCCCAGCACGCGGCGCAACTCGGCCAGGACGTGGCCGCGTTGGTGGCCGACGGCGGCGCAGATCCGCAGTTCGAGGTCGAGCGGCACCAGCACGGCCGGGCGGACCACCAGGTCGTGGCCGATCCGCCGGTACGCCTCCAGGCCGTCCCCGACCGCCTCCAGCAGGGCGGGGTCGGCCGTGGCCTGCCCGTACGGCTCCACGGCGACGTGGACCTCCTGGACGCTGCCGGTCCAGCGCAGTTCGGCGGCGGCCCGCCGGACGCCCGGCAGAGCGGCGGCCAGCTCCGCGTAGTCGGCGGCCGTGACGGCGCGCAGCCGGGTGCGGCTCAGCGCGAGCGGGGCCGACTGCCGTACCTGGTCGAGCGGTTCGGGCTCGACGCCGCCGGTCGCGGGCAGCGGGTTGCGGACCCGCAGCACCGCGTCCCGCGGCCGGGTGGCGGGGCCGCGTCCCGTCGGGCAGGGAGGCTCGTCCTGGCAGACCACCAGGCGGTTGATGGCCTCCGCGCCCACGTTCCCGGCCGTGCCGTTGCCGATCCGGTACGCGACCCGCAGCAGCGCGCCGGGCGCGGGCGGCAGGCCGTGGCGGCCGTCGCCGAAGCGCAGCGCGAGACGGCCGTCGTCCTCGCACTCGCCCACGAAGTGCCGCTCCCGCGGGCCGTCGGCGAGCAGGTCCCGGCGGGGCGTCCACTCCTGGTCGTCGACGACGGCCAGGACGGCGGGCAGCGCGGCGCGCGGGTCCTGGACGGCGATGCCGCTCGCCGGGCCGGCCAGCGCGGGGGAGTCGGCGGCGAGCCCGGAGGCGTACCGGGCGCCCCAGCTCTGGGCGACCTCCCAGACGCCGGAGCGCCGCAGCACCCCGCCGGCGCGGGCGCGCGCGGTGAGCACCTCCAGGCGGCGCAGCTTGGCGGCGAGCAGCCGGCCGCGGCGGGCCAGCAGCTCGCGCAGCCCGGCGGCGGGCCGGTCGGCGAGGCGCAGTGCGTGCACCACCTGGGCGCCGAACAGCACGGTCAGCTCGGCGAGTTCGGCGCGGGAGAGGTCGTGGCCGCGGCTCGCCCGGTGCCACAGCTCCTCCAGCCGCTGCCGGACCCGCTCGGGGATGCCGGCGAGCAGGGCGGCCTGCCGGGCGCAGACGTGCGCCGGGTCCGGGTAGGCGGCCGCCTGGGTGACCGGGGCGTGGCGCAGCAGCGGGCGGAAGGGCTGCGGCAGGACGGGGTAGCGGGTCTGGTCGAGCAGCGTCTCCAGCGCCGCCGCCTGGGCGTCGGCGGTGGGCGGTTCGACCTCGGCCCCCTGGCCGTCCTCGCCCTCCGCGTTCGCGCCCGGCGCGAGGTGGATGCCCAGCCCGGCCCGCCGCACCGCGGGCTCGCCGAGCAGCGCGTACAGCTCGCGGACCTGCTCAGGGCCGAGCTGGCGGCCGGCCCGGGTCTGGTCGAGCAGCCCGTGGACGGCCTCCGCCGCGGGGCTGCCCTCGGTGCGGTCCGCGCAGCCGCAGCCGCAGCCGTCCGGTTCGCAGGGTGCGACCCGGACCGGCTCCGGCGGCACCGTGAAGGTCTCCGGGGCGCCGCCGCAGAACGTGAGGGAGCGGCCGTGGTCGACCAGGGCGACGTTGCCGCGGGCGACGCTCACGTCGGCGATCGGGCCGCAGTCGCTCCCGCCGCGGCTGGACAGGCAGACCGGGAAGGAGAGCGCGTCCTCCGGCGCCCAGGTGACCTCGACGACGGGCTGCTCGTACAGCTCGTCGACCAGGTGGCTGACGGAGGTGAGGCGGACGGCCTGGCGGTGCGCGGGGTCGGCGTCGGCGGCGGCGCCGGTGCGCGGGCCGAGCACCTCCTCGACGACCAGCAGGTCTCCGGGGCGCAGCGCCAGGCGCCGGGTGCGGTGCCGCGGCCGGCCGGCCGCGGGGTGGTCGGTCTCGGGTCGGTCGGCTTCGGGTCGCGCGCCGTGCCGGTCGGTCTCGGGTCGGTCGGCCTCGGGGCGGTCGCCGTGCCGGTCGTCGTGCCAGTCGTCGCGCAGGGTGGCGGAGGTCGCGCCCGCGGGCAGGACGCAGTCCTGGTCGCCCCAGGTCCAGAACCGGATGGTGTTGTGCGCGGGGTGCAGCACCAGGTCCGCCCCGCCGAGCGGTTCGAACACCTCGACGGCGGCGGTCCGGGCGAGCGTGTCCAACTCCTCGTCCGGGATCACCGTGGACGGCTGCGGGCGTTCCTGCGGGCCGAGCCGGCTGACGTCGACGGCGGCGAAGCGGAAGGTGCCCTGCGGCAGGGTGAGGTGGCGGTCGGTCTCCAATGCGACGAACGCCCGGGCGTTGCAGCCGTCGTGTACGGCGTAGTCGATCAACCGGACGTGCCGGCGCACCGACACCCGGCGGCGGGCGGTGTCGAGGTAGGCCTCGGTGGCCACCGCGTCCTGCTGGTAGGAGAGTTGGTCGGCGGTGTAGGCGAGCAGCTCGACCAGCGTGACGCCGAGGTCGGGCAGGTGCCGCTCGGTCCAGCCGGGGGTGGTGAGGCTCATCCGGTCCAGCACGAGCCGCCGCATGCTCTCGTAGTCGCGGGCGGTGTAGTCGATGACCGGGACCGGCCGCAGGGAGGGCGGGCAGCTCTCCTCGGCGCGGCAGTCGTAGGGCGAGGGGCAGTCGGCGCCGAAGGAGAAGTCGGTGCTCGCGTACCTCGGGTCGAAGCCCGGGTACGGGCGGCTGCCCGGGCGGCCGTAGGCGTCCGCCTCGACCACGGTCAGCCGGTAGCGGGAGGTGTCGCCGGCCCGGTCGAGGGTGACGAGCATCCGGTCGTCCAGCTCCGGGTCGTCCGCGCGCTCGATGTCGACCGCGAGGGCGCGCAGGCCGGTGATCCGCCGGCCGCCGTCGACGCGGATGTTCTCCGGGCCGAGCTCGTCCGGGCCCCGGCCGAGGAAGGTCACGCTCAGGGTGCGCCCGTCGTCGTCCGGCTCGGCGCCGTCCAGGCCCAGCAGCCGGGCCGCGCGCACGTCGGCGCGACGCGCTTCGGTCCCGCACCGGACCGCAGGGCGTTCGGGCTGCCCGGTCGTCGCGGATCGGTCGGTCGTTCCGGATCGGCCCGTCGCTCCGGAACGGCCGGTCACTTCGGATCGGCCGGTCATGCCGCCACCCCGCCCTCGAACACGTCCTGCCGCTGCGAACCGGTCAGGCGCACGACGTACGCCAACTCGACGCGCACCACGTCGTCCTCGCTCTCCACGTCGAGCGAGACGACCTCGATCACGTCGCCGAGCCACCGCTGCAGCGCCGCCTGGACGGACATCTGCAGGGTGGCCGCCAGCTCCGGGCTGTTCGGCGCGAAGACCAGGTCGAGCAGCCCGCAGCCGAAGTCGGGGTGCATGACCCGCTCGCCGGGGCTGGTGAACAGCAACTGCTCGATCAGGTCCCGCACGTGGTCGTCGTACGCGGCCTCGGCGGTGCGCCCCCGGCTGTCGATCCGGAACGGGAACGCGAGGTCCGTCCGGGCCGGACCGGGCGGCGGACTCGCCGGGTCGACGGTGTGCGTGGCCCGGCCGGCGTTCCCGGAGTGCGTGGCGTGCTGCGTGGTGCTCATACCCCCTCCGCCCGCTGTTGGACGACGGTCACGATCGGCGGCCCCTGCGGGACCTGCTCGGCGCTCTGGCACAGCCCGACGGCGGACCGCGGCAGCGCGGGGGAGCCGTTCACCCGGATCCGGGCGGACGGCACCACCCAGTGGATCGTGACGCAGGGCTGCGGTTTGCCGGCCACGGTGAACGGACAACCGGTCACGGTGTACGGGTCGGCCGTACTGGTGACGGCCTGGCCGGCGACCAGCACCCGGGCCTGGGCGGGCCGGGCCGTCGCCTGGGCGCCGTGCGGGCAGGTCACCGTCGCATTGACGTGCAGCAGATTTCCGGGCACGAGTCTCCCCCCGTCAGGTCACGCTCAGGGCGTCCTGGTTGATGGAAACGGTGGCGCCGACGAGCGAGATCGAGGCGCCCTGGCCGTTGCTGATCTGGATGCCCGAGTCGTTGATCACGATCGAGGCCCCGCTCGGTGTGCGGAGGGTGATCCCCGTGGTCGGATCGTCGGACAGGATGATCACCCGCCGCCCCGAGGTCTCCAGCACCGCGTTCGGCGCTCCCGGCGGGCCCGTCCTCGCCTCCACCGGGACCTCCGAGGCGGAGCCGTACCAGCAGCCCGTCCAGATCGGGTAGCTCTGGTCGCCCTGCTCGAACTCCAGCCACACGCCCGCCCCGACCGGCGGAACGGCGTAGTGCCCCATGCCCGGGCCGGCCACCGGGAAGCACGGCATCGCCCAGGTCGACACGGCGTCGCCCAGCACGTCGGGCACCTGGGCCTGGATGCGGCCGATCCCGAGCGGGTCGACGTTGTTCACCACCGTTCCCCGGAACTTGCCGAGGTAGCGGGTCGGTTCGGCCATGCTGGCAACTCCTGGCAGTCGATCGGGGCGGCTGTGGGGCGGCTGTGGGGTGGCTGGGGGACGGCTACGGGACGACGGCCGGCTGGAGGGCGATAAGGCCCTCGCGGGCCAGCGTGAAGTTCTGGGTGTACGAGCCGCGCTTGAGGTTGTGGGTGACGCTCTTGACGAAGTACAGGCCGTCATAGGTGAGCCCGGCGCCGCGCACTCCGACCAGCTCGCGCGGCCGCAGGACGTGGCCGTACCGCACGACGTCGAGCTGGCCGGAGCCCGAGACGGCGTCCGCCGACTGCATCGCCTGGGCGATGGTCTCGGCGACGGCCTGGGAGGTGTCCTTCTTGGCGGTGTCGGCGATGACCTTCTTCTTCAGCGCCGGCGCGGGCCTGAGCGCGAGCGGCGGGCGCAGGATGCTGACCTCCGGCACCGGCAGGATCGCGGAGACCTTGGTCGCGGGCAGCTGGATGCGGGCCTCCGGCTCCTCGCGGGCGGTCCCGTCGAGGGCGAAGGTCAGCTGGTCGACGTTGGACAGCCCGTCCATGTTGACGTTCAGCGCGTGCTGCGGGACGCCGAGCCGGTTCTCCGGCCCCCAGTAGGCGCGGCTCGTCCCGGGGACCGGGCCGGGGTCGAGGTAGAACACGTAGCCGTTGGCCTTCGCCAGCTCGTTGACGTACCCGAGGTCGGTGCCCTTCTGGAAGTCGATCCGCCGGGTGGGCATCGGCGTCTGTGGCACCAGCTCGGGGATGACCAGCGGCACGATGCCGTACTGCCCGTACTTTCCGATGATCGCGGCGACCCGGGCCGCCGGGGACATCGCCGGGAAGGGCACGCCGGCCTGCTCCTCCAGGTCCATCAGCACCGTCAGGTCCTCGCCGGTGACGGTGAGCGTGGACTGGCCGGGCTGGTTGCTGATGCCGACCTCCTGGCGGATGATCACACCGTCCATCAGCACGCTCGGGGTGCCCGAGACGACCACCACCAGCACGACCCTGATCTTCGGATCGAAGAAGCCGCCCGGCAGCAGCGCGGTGTTGATCAGCCCCCGCTTCGACAGGTCGAAGGCCAGCTGGAACCCGCTGCGCTGCCCGGACGCCACCGTGACCTGCGCCGACAGCAGGGCGTCGGTCACCGGCTGCGGCACCGGCACCGGGATCTGCGGGCCCATCAGCAGGGTGAGGTGGATCGACCCGACCGACCCGCCCCCCGTGACGGCCGAGGCCTCAGGCATTCCCCACCCCCGGCACCCCGCCCGGCAGCGCTACGGTGATCCGCCGGCCCGGCGTCGCGGTCAACTCCCGTGGATCGAGAACCGGGTTGGCGTCGGCGATCCGCCACCACTGGTCGGCGCGGCCGAGGTAGCGGTACGCGAGCAGATCGGGGCGGTCACCCGCACCGACGACGTGCTCGGCGAGCGGGGTCAGGCCGTCCGGGCTCGGCAGCAACCGCCGCCTCAGGTACGGCACCTGCCGCCCGTCCGGCTCCGTGTGCAGCGCGACCGGGACGTCGTGGTACCGGCTGGTCGGCGGGTACGGCGAGGGCGCGGGCAGCGCGTTCAGCGGCTGGTCGACGGTCATCACAGCCCCCCGCCCAGTCCGAGCGCGCTCAGCCGCCCGTCGGCCGCGGTGCCCACCAGCCGCTCCTTCTGCACCAGGTGCGCCAGGTAGAGCTCGGCACCGCGGTGCCCGGCCGGCAGGTCGTTGACGGTCAGGACGCGCAGGCCGATGGCGACGGTGGCCCTGATCGGGTTCAGGTCGATGTCGAACGCCTCCTCGGTGATGGTGAGTTCGGTCAACCGCACGGGCAGGATCCGCTTGCCGCCCCAGGTGAACAGCGTGAGCGGCGCCTCGACCGGCGTGATCTCCAGCGTCCCCACCGCGGCCAGCGCCTGGTTCGCCCGCAGCTGCGAACTGGCCGGCTGCGCCAGCAACTCCAGGGCGGCCAACTGCGGATGGATGCCGTTCGGCGCCGGCACGTCCAACTGGTCCGTCGCGTCCAGCTCCGCGGTGAACTTCCACGTCTCCACCGCCGGCCCCTTCAACCGCAACGCCTCCGTCCGGTCCCCGCTCCCGTCCGCCCCCGCCACCTGCGGAGCCAACGACCGCTCCAGACTGTCCGGATTGAACTGCAGCACGACCACCCGCTGCGGCGTCCCCCGCAACGCGTCGACGATGACCAGCCCGGCCCTGATCGGCCTGGGGGCGTCCGCGTACCCGGCCATCAGGAGTCGTCCTCCGGCCGGGCCGGCTCCTCCAGCAGCCGAAGGGCGATCCCCGCCTCGCGGACGACCTCGGGGTCCGCGTCGTGGGCGACCACGTCCGCCAGCGGCTCCCGGTATTCGGGCCACTCGGAGTACACCATGGCTTGAACCGCGGCTCGACGGACCCTGGGATCCTTGTGCCGGACCGCCTCCAGGACGCGCATGACCACGGAGCCCACCGCCCGCTTCGGGGATCCGGCGCCAAGGAGCAACACGGACCTCGCCTGCTCGATCGGGTAGACGCACACGTCGAAGTTGGTCTCCAGGTCGTCGACGCTCCAGAAGTCCAGCGCGGCCTCCAGCCGCGCTGACGCCTCCTGGACCCGCGCACGGTCGTCACCGGCGACGACCATGTACCGGGCGTCGACGAACTCGTCCGCGACGTAGTGCGCCGACAGGCCGCCGGGCAGTGACCACTTCGCCTCGTAGTGGGCCTGGGTCTCCGGATCCCGGGCGATGTCCCCCTCGTAGGTCCATCCATCGGCCTCGGCGAAGGCCCGGATCTCGGCGTTGTCCACGGAATCGTGGAGAATCAAGCGCCGACCCGTGTGTCGTCCGGTGGTCATCCACCCTCCAATTCGGTGCGTTCCAGGCCTCACAGGCCGTAAATCTCGTAGATGTGAGCCCGGATGTGCGCGAACAGTCTCTCCTTGCCCTCGCTGCCCGCGAAGTCGAGCTCGAGCGTCGCGGCCCAGGCCTTGAGGAACGCCACCTCGCGTTCGGCCATGGCGTCGGCCTTGCGCGTGGTCCTCACCTCTCCCGTCCGGGCGGCCTCGCCCCAGGCGTGTTGGACGTAGGCCTGCTTCCAGGACTCCATCTCGGCGCGTGCCTTCGCCCGGTCTTCCTCGGACGCGTTCTTGTTGTTCATCACGGTCCGAACCTCCTTGCGCCTCTTGGCCGGTATCCCCTGGTTCGTGAGGAAGCGGGCCTGGCTGACGCCTGTCAGCTGCTGGAGCTCGGCCGGGCCGAGCCCCTCCTGCGCGGCGAGCGCCTGCATGCGTCGGGCGAGCACGTCCGAGTCGCTGGTCGAGGACTTCAACTCCTTGAACTTGAGGGCGAGATCGAGCTGGCGGGCCTCACTCTGCGCCCCCTTCGGTGCCAGCGGCAGTTTGTTGACGGCTTCGTCCAGGTTGGTCATTCCGGCGGCGCGCCGCTTCTTGTCGAACTTGCCGGAATCCTCCGTGGCGACCTTGTAGGCCATCGCCCGGTAGACCACGTCGCTGGGCGACCGGTTGTGCTCGACGGCACCGAGGGTGTGGAGGAACGTCCGCCTGCCGTCCGGGATGGCGTCCGCGCCCTCCGGTGCGGGGCCCCCGCCCAGATCGGCGAGCATCGCACGGGCGATCTTCTCCTGTTCCGGCCCCGACATGCCGTTGAACATGCTCGGATAGTCGTGAGGGAGCCGTTCGGCGGCACTTCCGTGCGGCGAAACCACCTGGTTGCGTGGACTGTTGAACCCCTGTTTGAGTCCCACGGTCGCGCCGTTCGGGCCCTCGACCGTCTGGTAGCTCCCGTCCGGGAAGGCCAGCTTGCGGAACCTGTTCGCCATGGACACGGAATCGATCCTGTCACCGGTGGATATCCGCTTGTTCTGCTGGTCGTACCCGATGCCCTCCGTGTTCTCCACGTGTCGTGACGAACCCCGGACCTCGTCCGCCACCGTGCGGATGAATTCCAGGAGTTCGGTGCGATCGAGCTCCACTCCCGCGACCGTGACCTTCTCCGGGTTCAGCAGCGCACGGATGACGAACCGCGGGAGACCGCTCAGCTCGAGCCCGGTCAGCCGGTACCAGGCACGCAGCGCCCGCAGTACCGCTCCCAGGGCCTGCCTCCGGATCCCCTTGCCGAGGAGCCGCGTCAGACGCGGCTGCAGGCGGGCGACGATCAGGTCGAGCCGCTGCTGCTTCGCCTGGGGCGAGTTCTCGTGGGCGCGGCGCTCGGCGCGCTGTTGCCGGCGCTTCTGCTGCCAGGCGCGGAGGCGCTCGCGTTGCCTGCGGTAGGCGTCGCGGATGCGGTGGGCGCCGTTGGTGAGGGCGCGGCCGAGCTTGCTGTGGAGGAGCTTGCGGCCGAGGGCGCGGGCGGCGGTGCGGACGCGGTTGAGGGCGGCCCTGACGGTCTGGCGGGAGGCGTTGAGGGCGCGGCCGACGGGGGAGGTGGGGCGGCGGCGGGGGGTGGGCTTCGGGCGGGTGACCTCGCGGCGCGGGCGTCCAGGGGTGAGTGCCGGGCGCTTCGCGTGTTCGATGGTGTGCCGGGCGGGTCCGGTGCGGGCGGGGCGGGTGGCGGTCCGGCTGGGGGAGGGGCGCCGGCGGAGCGACCGGGTGGCCCGGCGCAGGCTCGCCCTGGCCTTGTCGACGGCCCGTCCGGCCGCCTTGCGGGCGCCCCGGCCGGCCCTGGCGAGGCCCTTCAGGATCCGCTGGGCGATCCCCTTGAGTTTGGTGCCGACGGCCTTCCCGGCTCCCTTGAGCTTGCTGAGCAGGAAGTTGGAGATGAAGTCGAGCAGTGCGACCACGCCCGCCGCGACCGCGTCGGCGAACAGGCAGGCGGCCGATCCGGACTTGACGGCCTTGAGGAAGGCGACGAACTTCCCGATCGCGGCGATGATCCTGCTGATGGTGTTCCACGCCGCGACCAGGCCCTGGATGACGGCCATGATCGCACCGGCCGCCGGCACGATCATCGACACCAGCTTCTCGACGACGATCGAGACGATCATTCCGGGCAGCGCCGCCACGATCGCCTGCCAGGCCATCCGTCCGATCTGGGCCATCGAGATGCAGCCCTTGACCAGGACGTTGACGATGGTGGAGGTCAGGCCGACGACCGACTCCACCTTGTCGTTGAACCACTGCTTCACCGCGCTCTTGATCGCGCCCCACAGGTAGTGCTGGATGCCGTCGATCGCCGCGGTGCCGAGCTTCTTGAGCCACCCGCCCGGGTCGGGGGCGATGTCGCCGATCAGCGCCGCGAACTCGCCGAACACCGCGATCGCCTTCTGCACGAAGTCGATGGCGTCCATCACCGCTTTGCGGACGGCCTCGATGGCGGCCTTCAGCCCCGCCTCCAGCGCGTCCAGCAGTGCGTTCAGCCCGGCCGCCAGCGCGTCGAGCAGCTTGTTGACGGCGTTCTTCAGCTTGTCGGCCCACTCGTTGACCTTGGCGACGGCCTTGTCGCGCCACTCCTCGATCTTCCTGCGGAACTTGTCCCGCAGCTCGGGGAAGGCCGCCAGCAGCACGTCGCAGATCTTGATCAGCGCGTCCGCGAGCTTGTCGATCAGGTCGACGACGAACTTCCGCGCCTGGTCGATCGCCCAGTTCGCGAACTTGCGGAAGCCGTCGATGATGTCGTTGATCAGGCCGCGGAAGTAGTCGAAGACCTTGGTGACCGCCTCGACCAGCGCGTCGAAGGCCGCCTTGACCTTGGACTTGACCCAGCCCCACCAGCCCTCGGACTCCTCCTTCTTGCGGTCCTTCTCCTTCTGCGCCTTCTCCTCGGCCTCCTTCCGCTTGTCCTGGATCTTCTGGTTGTCCTGCTGCTGACGGTCCTGGACGTCCTTGTCGGCCTCGGTCCGCTTCCCGTCGATCCGCCCGGTCTTGTCCTTGTGCTCGGCGTCGGCGTCCTGGTCCGCGCCGGAGACCTTCTGGTCCTGCTCGGTGCGCCACTGCTCGCGCTCGGCCCTGACCTTCTCCGCGGCGTCGCCCCGCTCGCCGGCCTGGGCCTGGGCGTCGTCGGCCACCGCCTGGTCGATCTCGGCCTGGTTCTGCCGACGCGCGTCGGCCTCGCCCTGCTTCTGCTTGGCCTGCTCGGAGCCCAGCCGGCCCTGGCCCTCACCGACGGCGGCCTGGATCTGCGGCCCGCGCTCCTGCTGGGTGACGATGCCGATGCCCGGCTTGGTGTCGGCCGCGCGTCCGGCGCCGGAGCGCCCGCGCCCGCGGCCGCCGCCCGGTACGGAGGCGGTGAGGGTCTCCTTCGGCACGTCCGGGTAGATCCGGTCCTCGCCCATCGGCTTGGCGGCGTCCTCCCGGCCGACGCCGAGGATCCTGGCGGAGCTGTCCTTGAGCTTCGCCGCCTGCCGGTCGGTGCGCGCCGGGTCGCTCTCGCCGGTCAGTTCGACCCTGGGGGCCGGGCCGACGGTGGTGTTCAGCGCCGGGTCGGTCGAGGGCACCCCGTCGACGGCCCCCTGGACCTGCTGCACCTCCTGCGCCGAGACCTGGCCGCTCGCGTCGTCGGCGACGTGGGGATCGGCGACCCGGTCGGCGGGGTTGCGGCCCCCGACCTTCTTCTGCTCGGCCTGCTGCTGCCCGCCGTCCGCGCCCTCCGGACCGACCCGCTCCAGCCGCTCCGTCACCGCCTCGGCCGGCGGCGCGGCCTCGGGCGGCCCGGACTGGGTCTGCGGGGCCCCGGACGGGCGCTGGACGGCGGGCGGGGCCGCCTGCAGCCGGGCGTGCTGCTCGCCGACCGTACGGTCCACCGAACCGTCCACGCCGTCCAGCGTGGCGGCCATCTGATCGGGCGGCAGGCTCGCGGCGGTGGCGAGTGCGCCCTGGGGGTCCTGGCCGGAGACGTCGGGCGGGGCCGGTTTCTCCTGCCGCTCGGCGGGGGCTCCGGCCGCGCCGCCCCCGGCCCCGGCCGCGCAGCCGCCTCCGGCACCACCGGCGCCACCGTCCGGCTCCGCCTCGGTGGTGGGCTGCTGGGGGCCCGCGCAGGAGCCGCCGCCGGACTCCAGGGAGGCGTCCGGGGCGGGCTGGGCGCTGAGTCCGCCCGGTGCGTCGGACTGCTCGGCCGCCGGACCGGCGGCGGCGTCGGACGGTGCGGCGGCGTCGGACGGCGCGGAGGTGGACGGCGCGGTGTCGGGCTCGGCCCCGGGCGCGCTCTCCGGGCCGTCGGCGCCGATTGATCCCGCCCCGGTGGGGGCGGCGGTACGCTCCCGGGCGCTCGGCTTCTCGGAGTCCCGCGCCTCGGCGGCGGGCTCTTCCGGCTGCTGCTCCTGCGGCTCCTGCTGCGGGTCCGGCTCCGCCTGCGGCTCCGGGGCCGGAGCCGCAGCAGGAGCGGCAGCGTGGCCCTGGGCCGGATCGGGACCCACCTCCTGCTCGACCGGCTGTTCCGGCTGGAGGTCACGGCTGCCGCGGTCCTCGGCCTCCACGGCCTCCGCAGCCTGCCCGGCGGGCCCTGCCGTCCCTGCCGTCCCTGCAGTCCCTGCCGTCCCGGCGTCCGCGGCGGGGGCAGGCTCGGGTGAGGCCGCCGGCTCCTCGTCGCTCTCCGGTCGGCTCGCCCGCTCCTCCTGGACCGCCTCGGCCTTGGTCGCGGGCGGCTCGGGGAACGCCGGCGCCTCGGCGTTCGCGCCGGTCGCGCCGTCCGCCGACTGCGGGATCCGGTCGACGGTCGGGACGGCGGACACGTCGAGGTCCGACGTGGGCAGGAAGTCGGCGGGCCCCAGCTCCGGCTCGGCGGCGGCCGACTGCGGCGGCTGCTCCCGGTCCGCGTCGGCGGTGTCGCGGACCTCGGCCTCCGCGCCGGGCGCCATGCCCAACGGCCGTTCCTCGTCCCGGGGTTCGCCCTGCGCTTGGTCGTCCTTGAGCAGTCCGTGCCGGGTGAGCGGGCTGTCCGGGGCCTGCGCGATCGCGTCCAGGCGCTCGGGTTTGACGGGCGCGGGCTGCGGCGGTGGGAGGGCGGCCGGCTCCTTCGGGGTCGTACCGGCCGAGGGCTGGGCGGCGGCGTCCGGCTGCCCGGCTTCGGGCGCCCCGGTCACGGGGGCGTCCCCTGCCCGGCCGGCCTCCTCCGCCGCGGCGGGTGCCTCCGATGCCGTCCCGGGAGCCGCTGCGGACGCCTCCGGGGCGGCCTCGGGCTGCCCCGTCGGTGCTGCACTCTGTGGCGTACTCTCCGGTGTACTCTGCGGCGCCCGCTCGTCCTTGCCGTCCGCGGGCGGTGCTTGCTGTTCCTCCTGCTGCTTCGGGCCCCGCTCGGTGCCCGCTTCGTCGTCCCGGCCCTTGCCGTCCTGGCCCTTGCCGTCCTGGCCCTTGGGGTGCTTGCGCCGTCCCTTCGGGCCGTCCGGCCGGTCCGCCTCCTGGTCCGGCTGCCGGTCCCGTGCCTGCCCGGGCTCGTCGGTCCTCCCGTCGCCGGCCCGCTCCTCGTCGCCGCTCCGTTCGTCGCCGGTCCGCTCGGCGGCGCCGGTGACCGGCTCGGGCGTCTGGGCGCCGTCGATGTCGGCCGGGCGGTGCTCGGCGGCCTCGACCAGCTCCAGCACCCGGGTGTAGTCCGAGGAGGGCATCCGGTCCGCCAGGCGTGCGAGCACGGATTCCTGCAACTCGGGTGCGAAGCGCGCGAGTTGCAGGCGTACCCTGCCGGAGGAGTCGGTCGGGTCGCCGCGCAGCGAGCGCAGGATGCCGGCCGCCAGCCGCTCGACCAGGGTGGCCGGGTCGAGCCGCTCGGTGCGGAACCGGTCGGCGTCGACGGTCGCGTAGCGGAGCCAGCCCGGTGTGGCACCCGGCGTGGTAGTCGGCGTCGCCGCCGTCGGCCGGTCGGCGCGTGCGCCGTACTCCGCCTCCCGTTCGATCGCGTCCAGCGGCAGGCTGACCGCGCCCAGGTCACGGCCGGCCCGCAGCGCGCCGAGCGGGTCCGGGGCCTGGACGGTGTGCAGCAGCTCGTGGGTGAGCAGCCGTCGGCCGTCCTCGGCGGCCGGCCGGTACTTGCCCTCGCCGAAGAAGAGGTCCGGGCCGACGGCGACGGCGTCCGCGCCGATCAGCTCGGTCAGCGCGGCGGAGTCCCGGTCGGTGTGCACCCGGACCCGGCTGAGGTCGTGTCCGAGCCGCGCCTCCAACTCCCGCCGCACGCCCGGGTCGAGCGGCTGGCCGGCGCCGGAGACGATCTCCTTCGGCTCGGGCGTACGGGCCTTCGGCGTCCGCGTCCTGCGCCGGGCCGCGCCCTGCTTGGTGTCCGGCGCGGAGTCCTTCGCGGTGGCGGTGGGTCGCGTCATGTCCGCCCCCGTCCCGGCGGCCGGGCACCGCCGGATTGCCCGGATCGCCCGGATCGCCCTGACGGCCCGGACAGCCCGCTGTGCACGGCGCGGGCGAGGGCCTCGCCGAGCCGCTGCGGTGAGACGCCCGCCGGCAGCGGCGGCAGCCCGGAGAGCACGTCCAGCGTGCGGTCGCCGCCGACCGCGAGCGGCACGCCGCGCGCCTCGACCAGGCGGGTCAGTTCGCTCCGGAACGCCGCCGCCAGCCGGTCGTGGTCGATCCGCGCGAAGCCGTCGAGGACCAGTTCGCCGATCTCGACCTCGATCCGCCCGGTGTTCCCGAGGCCGGTGTCGCTCCACCCGATGCCCTCACGCCCGGCGCCCTCACGCCCGATGCCCTCACGCCCGGTGCCGTGCCGCCCCGTCTCCGCCCCCTCGGTCAGATCCATCCGCCGACCTCCGAGGGCGTCAGCGAGCGCTCCAGCTTCAGGTACTCGGTGCGCGCGGCGGCCAGCAGGTGCCGCATCTGCATCGGGCAGCCCTCGTCGGCGGCCTGGAAGGCGGCGGACAGCGCGATGTTGCGGATGGAGCCGCCGGCCACCGTGAGCTGGGCGAGCCGCTGCGGATCGATGCCCTCGCTGGGGGTCTGCTCGGGGATGACCCGCCGCCAGATCTCGGCGCGCTCCGGCACCCCGGGGAACGGGAAGTCGACCACGAACCTGATCCGCCGCATGAACGCCGGGTCCAGCGCCTTCTTCATGTTGGTGGTGAGCACGGCCAGGCCCCGGTAGGCCTCCATCCTCATCAGCAGGTAGCTGACCTCGAGGTTGGCGTAGCGGTCGTGGCTGTCCTTGATCTCGCTGCGCTTGCCGAACAGCGCGTCGGCCTCGTCGAACAGCAGCAGCGCGCCGCCGCGTTCGGCCGCGTCGAAGACCCGTCGGAGGTTCTTCTCGGTCTCGCCGATGTACTTGCTGACGACCTGGGAGAGGTCGATGACGAACAGGTCCACGCCGAGCTGCCCGGCGACGACCTCGGCCGCCAGCGTCTTCCCGGTGCCCGACCCGCCGGCGAACAGCGCGGTGACACCGAGACCCCGGCGCAGCACGGACTCGAACCCCCACTCCTGGTAGACCGTGCCGCGACGGCGGACGTGGGCGACGATCTCGCGCAGCGTCGCGCGCTGGCGCTCCTCCAGCACCAGGTCCTCCCAGTCGGCGCGCGGCTCGACCCGCCGGCCCAGCTCGTCCAGGGACATCCGGGCCTCCACCAGTCCGGCCTGCCACGCCAGTGGGCTGACGTCCCGGCCGTCCTCGGCCGCCCGCCGGGCCGTCGCCGCGGCCGAACGGATCACATGGCCGGGCAGGGAGAACTGCGCGGCCAGCGCCCGGAGTTCGCCCTCGGTGACGCCCGGTGCACCGTCCAGCGCCGCGCCCCAGATCGCCAGCTGCTCCTCGGGGCCGAGCGCGGGCACCGTCAGCCGGGCGCGGTCCGACACCCCCGCCGGCGGCGGCTCGTCGCCGGACACCACCAGCGGCACCCCCAGGCTCGCCAGGAAGGCCTCCGTCCCGTTCGGGGCCGGCCGGCGCTCCCCGCCCGGCTCCCCGCCCTCGACCAGCAGCGCGGCCGGGATCAGGATCGCCTCCCGCTGCCACAGCCGGGCGAGTTGCTCGCGCTCGGCGGGCTCGGTGGGCAGGTCCTCGCGGTGTGCGGCGTAGAGGCCGAGCCCGGCGCGGTGGGCCGCCGCCGCCGCGATCTCCCAGCGGGTACGGCGGTCGGCGCCGGTCAGTTCGGTGTGCGGCGGGCCGGACAGCCCGGCCGCGGTCCACCCGTGTGCCAGCTCGGCCGCGCACCGCTCGTGCGGGTCGGGCAGTTCGCCGGGCGGTCCGACCCGGGTGAGCAGCCCGTGCAGCCGCACGTCGAGGTACGGCACACCGACCAGGAAGTGCAGCACCCGCTCGTCGATCCGCAGCCGGGAGGCGGTGAGCGCCGTCTCGTCGTCCAGTTCGACCAGCCGGAAGCGGCGCAGCGGGGCCACCGGGGTGAGCGCGCTCCAGTGCGGCTGGTCCAGGGCGGCGAGGGCGAGCGAGAAGGACGGGTACGCGCGCCCGGGGTCGCCGCCCGCCGCGGCGCAGCGGGCGGCGGCGGTGGGGTCGATCACGGGGGCGGCGGCCAGCACGAGGACGTCGCGCTCGAACGGGGTGAGCCCGAAGGAGGCGCTGAGCGCGTCCAGGGCGGTGGCGGTCGGTCGGCGCCCACCCCGGCGGCCGACAGCGGTGGACGGCATGGGCTTTTCGGACGCCGCGGGCTCACCGGACGCCGCGGGCCCGGATCCGTCGGACGCCGCCCGGTCGGTGCGGCCCGCCGCGTGCGCGTCGAGCCGTTCGAGGACGGCGGCGACCGCGGCCGACAGCGACCGCAGGTGCGCATCGTCCGCCGGGCCGTCGCGGCCCTGCCTCCGGCGCGTGCTCATCTCTCCCCCGTCCTGCGGTCAGTGCGTCAGGTCCACGACGGGCCCGGCGAAGGACCCGTCCCCGGAAACCGTCAACTCGCTCGGCACGCCGTCCACTTGGACCCGGGCCAGGTACGTCGTCGGGCGGACGCCGACGACCGGCACCCGGACCGTGAACGGGTCGGTGCGCGGCTGCGGCGGCGCGGGCGCGCGGAACTGGTGGCTGGCCCCCGGCCGTCCGGCGGGCGGGTGCAACTCGTCCAGCAGCAGCAGGACCTGCTGGTCGTCCCGGAGCGGCAGGTCCAGTCGGACGTCCAGCCGGGCCGACACCCCGGCCGGTCCGTCCGTGCGGCCCGCCGTGCCGATCGGCGCGACGATCCGCGGTTGCCGGGCGAAGGTCTGCGCGTTGGACTCCACGGCGAGGTGGTCGGCGGCGGGCCGGCCGTCCAGCGCCAGTCCGTGCAGCACCTGCACCTGGTACACCCCGGGCGGCAGGTCCTCCGGTACGGCGACGACCAGCCGGTCGTCCCGGACGCCACCGGGGTCGACCGCCACCCGCCGCTCGCCGAGCCGGGCCACGACCAGGTCCGCGCGCAGGCCGGAGCCCTCCACCACCAGCTCCCGGTCCTTGGTCACCGGCCCGTCCTCGGGGGCGCCCGCGGACCCGGCCGGCCGGGAGAGCACCCGATCGACGACCGGACCGCGGGACGGCACGGCCCGCACCGTACGGCGCAGCACCGGCTTGCCGGCCACCGGGTCGGTCCTGCCCTCCACGAGGACGGCGGTGGCCTGGTAGACCACGGACAGCGCGTACGGCGTCTGGAGCAGGGTGCTCCACAGCTTGGACAGCTCCTCGAGGTCCATCGTGGTGGGGGTGAAGCGCACGCGCTGCGGCGAGGCGGCCAGGTCCGCCCCGACCAGGTACGGCTGGGCAGTCGCCTCGTCGATCAACTGCCGTGACAGCACCGGCTGTTCGGTCAGCGCCCGGACCACGCAGCCGAGCAGTCGCTGCCCGACCAGCTGGGTCTCCTCGCCGTAGCAGCTGATCAGGTAGTGCAGGTCGAGGGCGGCGGTCGGTCGGGTGAGCACGGTGCCGTCCGTCGCGCGGGTGGGCGCGTCGCGGTTGCGCAGCGCGGCGTTGGGCGTGACCTGGTACAGGAAGACGGTGACGGTCGGGTCGGCGGGCGGCTCGGTGAGCGGCCTGCGGACGCCGACCTCGACCGCGAAGGGGATGTCGGGCGAGAGCGCGCGGGTGATGAGCAGCCGCAGCGCCTCGCTCACGGTCGCGATCGCGAGGTGGTTGCTCATGGTGTCCGCTCCCTCGACGCGCCCACCCGCCCGGTCATGACGGCTCCCGGTTGAGGTACCTGTCCAGGTCGACGGCCGGGGCCGGGCGGGCCGCCGCCGGCCTGCGCGGCCCGACCGGGGTGCGCTCGGCGGCCCTGACCTCGACCCGCCCGATCTGGACCCGCACCACCCGCTCGACGGGCCGCTGCCGCCCGCGGTCCCCGCTCCCGGGCGCGTGGCCCAGGGCTGCCGCCAGGGCGGCCCGCCGTCCGGACGCCGGTGCGACGGCGGGCCGAACCGGTACGGGCGGTACCCCGGCAGCCCGGGGGGCGGCCGTCCGGGACGGTGCGGTGCCGGGCGGCGCGGTGCCGGCCGGCGGGGCCGCCGGGCGGGCGGCCCGGGCCCGCACCACCGGCTCGACGGCCGGCGCGGCGGCGGGGGCGATCGGCGGCGCGACCAGCAGCGGCGTGCGTGGCGGCGGAAGGACGGGCGCGGCCGCCGGCCGGTCGTCGTGGGCCGCCGTTCGGGGCGCTCCCTCGATCGGGGCCGGACGCGGTACCGCCGTCGGCCGGGGGAGCGGCGCGGCAGCCGGCCGCACGTCCGGCCGGTCCGGGGCGGCCGACTCCCCGTCGACGTCCGGCCGGGCCGGACCGAGACCGTCGATCCGTTCGAAGGGCCCGGGCAGGCGCGGCCGCACGCGCACCACGGCCTCGGGCCCGGCGTCGGACCCGGACCCGGTCCGGTCCCGGGCGCCCTTCGCGACCAGGCGGTCGAAGTGGTCAGGCATCTGCACACAGCTCCAGGTAGTAGCGGCGCCGCAGCGGGCTGAGCGCCAGGATCTCCGCCTCGCTCCAGCCGTAGGCGGTGGCCAGGAGATGGACGTCGAGCAGGGTCGCCCGGGCCCAGTCGTCCAGCTCCTCCCAGAGGTAGGAGGCGATGTCCAGCTCGGCGAGGACCTGCCGGCCGCACTCGGGGCAGCTGAGGTTCAGCCGGACGTCCGCGCACGGGTCGGCCGCGGCGGCGGTCTCGGCGATGCGCCGTTGGAGCGGTTCGGGGAGTTGCCGGGCGGCCACCGGCTCCCCGCCGTGCTCGGCGGTCAGCACGCACCGCTCCAGCAGGACGGCCCTGCCCAGGCCCGCGGGGGCCTGTTCGGCGGCGGCCACGTCACCGGCGGTGGGCAGCCGGAAGCCGACCCGCCAGCCGTCCAGTTCCACCCGCAGCGGTCCGGCTCGGCCCGGCCGGGCGCCGTCGCCCGACTCCGCGGCGCCACCTGACTTCGCGATACCGCCCGACTCCGCGGCGCCACCTGACTTCGCGATACCGCCCGACTCCGCAGCGCCCCCCGACTTCCCGGTACCGCCCGACACCGCCGAACCGGCCAACTGGCGGGCGTCGAAGGCGAACTCCATCTCCTCCGCACAACCCGGACAGCCGGCCCGCACGTTCAGCTGCTCGCCGAACAACTCCACACGCAGGCCGAACAGTTCGGCGTCCCGCTCGCCGAGCGGTACGGCCAGCAGCTCCGCCGTCCCCGCCCCGGGGCGGGCGACGGTGTGCAGCAGCAGGGCCCGCCCGCTGCGGCCCGCCGCCAGCCCGGCCTCCCAGGTGGCCAACAGGGCTGCCTGTCCGGCGAGTTCCATCGGTCCCCGCTCAGGCCGGCTGCTGGAACGACGGTTCTTCCGGTTCGGGCGTCTCGTCGTCCCGCTCCCAGCCCTCCACCTCCAGTTTGAGGCTCTGGATCGCCACCGCGTTGGCGTTGGCGTCCAGTTCGCCGAGCACCTGGTACTCACTCGGCCAGGCGCGGTACAGCTTGTGGGCGACCGCCACCTGTCCGGCCTCGTTGAGCACCTGGATCACCAGGTCCTTGCGGAAGTCCCGGAGCGAGACCTCCGCCCCGCGGCCCGCGCCGACCATCCAGACCTTGTTGGCCCAGCGGTCGAACTCCGGGTCGTGGGTGACGCCGCGCTCCAGGGTGACCGCCTCGAAGTCGGTGCGGCCCGGCGACTTCCGCGGCGCGCTCGGATCGCCCCCGCTGCGGTGCTTCACCACCTCGGTGGTGCGCTTGAGCGGGCTGACCTTGCTGACCCCGGCGACGACCCGGCCGTCCCAGACCACCAGGAACTTGAAGTTCTTGTAGGGGTCGAACCGGTGCGGATTGACGGTGAACTCGACCATGGAGATCCTAAACCTCGAACTGTCCGGCGAGCTGCTCGATCTTGACGATCACGAATTCCGCCGGCTTGAGGGGCGCGAATCCGACCACGACGTTCACCACACCGCGATTGACGTCGTCCTGCGTGGTGGTGTCCCTGTCGCACTTCACGAAGTAGGCCGAGCGCGCGGACGTGCCCTGGAACGCGCCCTGCTGGAACAGCGAGTGCAGGAACGCGCCCACGTTCAGCCGGATCTGCGCCCACAGCCGCTCGTCGTTGGGCTCGAACACGACCCACTTGGTACCGCGGTAGAGGCTCTCCTCCAGCATCAGCGCGAGGCGTCGCACCGGGACGTACTTCCACTGCGAGCCGAGCACGTCGGCGCCGGCCATCGTCCGGGCACCCCACACCACCGGGCCCACCACCGGGAACGTCCGCAGGCAGTTCACCGCGAGCGGGTTCAGCAGGCCGTTCTCCCGGTCCGTCAGCGGGACGGTCAGCGCGCGCACCCCGGGCAGGCCGGCCTCGGTGCCCGCGGGCGCCTTCCACACGCCCCGCTGGCCGTCGGTGCGGGCCATCACGCCGGCGATGGTGCCCGACGGCGGGAAGCTGCGCAGCCGGCCGGTGAGCGGGTCGACCAGCTCCAGGTGCGGGAAGTAGAGCGCCGCGTGGTCGCTGCGCACCGAGTCGAAGGCGGACAGGCCCGTCCGGGCGGCGTCCAGCGTGGTCCACGCCTGCGGCGAGTCGACGATCAGGAACATCCGCTTCTCCGCGCAGAGCGCCTGGGCGGCCGAGACGACCGTGACGGCGTCGTCGACGTCGGTGTAGCCGGCCAGTTCCGGCAGCACCAGCAGGTTGACGTCCTGCACGTCGCGCAGGGCCTGGATGCCGGTCTTGGCCGCCTCGCTGCCGATCAGGTCGGTCAGGCCGGGGGCTCCGCCGTCCTGGCCGCCGGCGAGGGCCAGGACCGGCGGGCTGACCGAGCCCTCCAATCCGAGGTTGTTGGCGGCCTCGCCGAGGAAGCGGACCACGTCGGCCGGATCGGTGGAGCCGGCGACGACCTGGAGCTGTCGGCCGAACACGGTCACCCGGGTGCCCGCGAAGACCCGGCTGCCCGGGGCGTCGGGCAGCGCGCGCAGCTTGCGTTCCAGCAGCAGGGCGAGTTCGGGGACGGTGGTCGGCGCGGCGCCGTCCACGGCCGGGTCGTGGATCCGGACCGTCCGGGACACGTCGCCGATCTTGACCTGGATCTCGTGGGTGAGGTCCGGCAGGGCGGCCGCGAACGGCTTGGAGACGGTGCCCACCGGGTCCGGCCGGCTCCCCGCCAGGACCTTCACCCGGACGACCGTCGAACCGTCGTTCACCACCGTCTCGGCGAACCGGGGGCTGGTGTCCCGGACCGACAGGTCGGTGAAGGACTCCCGGACGGCGCCCGAGGTGTCGAAGACCTGGAGGTTGAAGGTCTCGGCCGGGGTCGGCGTCCGGTAGTCCACGGCGACCCGCAGCCCCGCTCCCCAGAGCCCCGGCTCGACGGCCGTGACCTCCAGGGCGGGGGTGGCGGTGGAGGTCTGGGTCGACTGGAGCGTGACGCCCGCGGCGGCGCCGGTACCGGCCGCCGCGACCCGGACGACGACGCCGACCGAGCCCCCGTTGAGGAAGAACTGCTGGACGGCGTAGCTGACCGGGCTCTGGCTCGCGAGCCCGCCGAAGCGGCGCTCGAAGTCCGCGAAACTGGTGACGGTGACGGGCTGGTCGAGCGGGCCGCGCCGGGTCGCCCCGACGAAGGCGGTCACCGAGGTGCTCACCGCGGTGATGGTACGGACGCCGCTGGGAAGCTCTTCGATGTAGACGCCCGGGTAGGTCGGTGTCGTCGGCAAATTCCCCCTCCGTTCACTTCGTGCATCAAGGGACCCGGGAAAGTGACTCGAACCGGATTGCGGGCACGCCGCACGGTCCCGATGCATTGGTGGCAGGCTCAGTCTCATATTCTGGTGACTGGGCGTCAAGACCCGAACAGAAAAGGCAAATTGTATTACTGCACCAATTGGCAGGGGGCGCACAATTGGCGACTTCGCGCCCCCTGTCGATGCCCGGTGCGGCGGGTCAGCCGCCCTCGGGAAGGTTCCGGTAGTCGGGTCTGGCCGCCGGGGGATCCGTCGGCGCGGGTGTCGGGGCGGGCGGTGCCGGTTCGGGCGGCGCGGGTGCCTGCACGGGTGCGGGTGTCGACGCGGGCGTGGGCTCGGGCACGACCGGCGGAGTGCCCGCCGCCGGCGCGGTTGTCGGCGCGGGAGCCGGCTCGGGGGCCGGCTTGGGAGCCGATTCGGGTTCCGGCGCGGGGTCCGGCTTGGGGGCCGCCCCTGGGCCCGATCCGGGGGCCGTCGTCTGGTAGGAGGGCGGCCGCGCGGCCCCCAGGAACCAGCCCCAGGACGCGCCGAACCGGTGCTCCAGGAACCGGAACGCCGCGTAGTAGGCCGTGCCGAAGCCGGTGACCAGGGCGGAGGTGGCGGAGGCGTTGTCCAGGTGGATGCCGAGCCGCGCGGCCTGCACCACGAGGAAGGCGACGACGTAGGGCACGCACGTGCGCCACAGGGACAGGGCGAGTTGGTACATCGGTCCTCCTCGACCGACGTCAGTCGGCGACCGTGAAGCCGTGCGCCTGGCCGAGCCGGGTCAGCGAGTTGATGCCGGGGATGCCGTCCGCCTGCTGCCCGCTGTACCCGTACCGGCGCTGGAGGGCGGAGTAGGCGTCGATGGTCCTGGTGCCGAACGAGCCGTCGGCCCACTGCCGGTCGAGCAGCCCCTCGGCGACGAGGGCCCGCTCCACCGTGTACACGTCGTCCGCGTGGGTGGTGGCGCCCTGGGGCGCGTCCGGGTCCTGGCGGGCCGCCGCGACCACGTTCGACTTCGACACCTGGGCCAGCGGGACCGCTCCGCCGAGCAGCCGGCGCAGCGAGGCCTCGCCGGGCACGCCGTCCGCGTCCCCGCCGGAGTAGCCCAGACTGCGCTGGTAGTCGGCGTAGTTGAGGGTGTCGGCGTCGGTCCAGTCCGGGCCGGGGCCCTGGCTGTAGTGCGAGCCGAAGCCCGCCGCCGACAGCGCCTCGCCGACGAGGGTGACCTGCGGACCGTGCGCGCCGTAGCCGTACGCCAGCCCGCCGACGCTCTTCTGGTACCGGGCCGGGGTCGGGTCCGGCTGCGGCGCCGGCCGCTGGGGCGTGGTGACCACCGTCCCGGACGGGCGCGGCGCACCCGACGTCACCCAGGCGTACAGCGCCGGGCCGGGGCAGTCGGTCGAGTAGCCGTCCCGGTGCCCCTTGATCTCCGGACCGGCCGGGCCCTGCCGCTGGCAGTACTCGATGGCGTCCCGCAGCCCGTTGAGCTGCTCCGGGGTCGGCTCGGTCGACCCGGAGGAGCCGACCAGTCCGCACACCGCGTAGTGCGCCTCGTTGAGCGGCACGTCCCCGTTGGCACTGTTGCGCCGGTTCAGGCCCCGGCCCTCGAACACGACGCCGTGCTCGCAGACCACGAAGCTGTAGCCGATGTCCGACCAGCCGTCGTCGTCCATGTGCGACGCCTGGAGGCGCCGGACGTAGGCCGGGCAGGAGTCGTGGGCGGCGAAGGTGTACGCCGTGCCCAGGTAGTGCACCTTCACCCCGGCGCGCGGACCGGCGTACGGGATCGAACCGTTGGGCTCGCGCCAGGCCCGCGCGCCCCACTGGTCGCGGCTCACCAGCTGCAGCCCCGGCCAGTCGGACTGCTGCGGCACGGGGTCCGGCGCCGGCGTGGGCGGCTCGGGCGCCGGGGCCTGGCCGGCCCCGGCCCACGCCTTCAGCTCGTCCAGCGAGCCGTTGAACACGTTGGTGTCGAGCGGGTCGTCGGTGTACTGGTGGAAGCGCCAGGACGCCTGGATGCGCGGCGAACCCGCGGACACGTAGTCCGCGATCCACAGGAAGTCGCCCGCGTTGTCGTCGGTCCGGAACCAGTAGTCCCGGTTGGTGTAGAGCCCGACCAGGTGGTCCGGGTAGCGCTGCTTGACCGCCGCCAACCACTGGTTCTTCGCCGCCGTCGCGTCCCCGTCGCCGACCGACTGCCCGTACGGCTCGAAGTCCAGCACCAGCAACTCACCCGCGGGGATCCACCCCACCACCCGGCAGAAGTGCTCCACCTCGCCGTCGACCGGATTCTCCACGTGCAGGAAGTGGTAGTGCCCGACCACCAGGCCCCGCCCCCGCGCGTCCGCGACCTTGGAGGCGTACCCCGACTGCTCGGTGTGCCCGCCCTCGGTGGCCTTGATGAAGACGAAGTCCGCATCCCCCGGAATACCCGACTGGAAGTCGGAGACGTCATAACCCTTCGCGTATGCCATCAGGAAGCTTCCCCCTTCGCGCCGATGGCAGCCACGGCCGACCGGCCCCACGCGGGGGCACACGACACCGGCCAGAGCGTCATGTTCCACTCCACAGTACAGCCGAAGAAAGGTCAACTCTCTTGTTTTACAAGGATCTTGAATTTCCGGAGAATCCCTCGCGCGGCCGTGCCACTGGCAATTCCACCGACGAGTGAGGGAACGGTGTTGGTTCGCCACAGGACTGCCATCCGAATCCGCCGGAATGGCCTCAACCGGATGCGAGCTGCTTCCCCATCCTGTCGGCCGCGCGCCCCTCGGACCACCGGGGCCCCGCAGTTCAGCCCCGGAAGCCGCACCTCCCCTCGCCGGCGGAATCCCGCAGCACCGGCGGCAGCGGCTTCCCCGCAAGCCGCGCGGCGCCGCTGCGCCGCGGGCACGCCGCACGACGAGCAACCCCGCGAGCGCGCGGGGCCGACCCACCGATTGCCCACCGGTCGTCCTTGAGGCCGGAGCAGCCCCCGCGAGCGCGGGGATAGTTCCGATGGGAACGGCTCTATGGACCCAATGCGGAAGTCGGCCCCGCACGCGCGGGGATAGTTCCACGCTCGATCCGGTCGCGTCCCAGGACATCGAGTCCGTCGGCCCCGCACGCGCGGGGATAGTTCCTGCCCTACGCCGCCCAAGCCCAGCTCCCGTCACCCGCCTCGCCGGGTCGACACGACGGGCCCGACGGTGCGCCCCAGGTTGCGTGGGCATCCGGCGGCCCCGGACGGACGCCCCACCCCACCCCGCGAGCCCAGCGCCAGCGCCCGCGCCCTCCCCCCCCGGGCCGCCGTATCGGTGGGATGACCGATGTGCCGTGGTCGGGTGCGCGGCGATAGTCCTCGGGAGGGCGTTCGTGGGTTGGCCGCGGTGCGCCCGGTTCCTGAAAGGGCTTTCCATGGGCACGCACGCGGATCTGGTGTTTCTCAACGGACGGGTGGTCACGGTCGATGCGGACTTCTCCGTCGCCGAGGCCCTGGCGGTGACCGGCGGGGTCATCAGCGCCGTCGGTCGGCGGGACGACGTCGCCCCGCTCGTCGGGCCCCGTACCCGGGTTGTCGATCTGCGGGGGGCGACCCTGCTGCCCGGCATCAACGATTCCCACCTGCACGGGTGCGCCTTCGGTATGGCGACGCCGCCGCTCTCCCTCGACCTCGGCCACCCCGCGGTGTCCTCGCTCGGGGACGTGGCCGAGGCGGTACGGGAGGCGGCCGGCCTGGCCCCGGCCGGGCAGTGGATCACCGGGCACGGTTGGGACACCGGCTTTCTCGACGAGTGCCTCCTGGAGCCGTCGCGGCAGCCCTCGCGGCACGACCTCGACGCCGTCAGCCCGGACCACCCGGTCGTGCTGTACTCCTTCTCCGGACACGCGACATGGGTCAACTCCAAGGCCCTGGAGCTCATCGGGATCGACCGGCACACCGTCGCGCCGCCCGGCGGAGCCATCGTCGTGGACGAGGCGGGGGAGCCGACCGGGCTGCTGCACGAGGGGGCGCAGGACTTCGTCCAGAACGCGCTGCCGCCGCTCAGCCGGCAGGAGCGGACCGACGCGATCAGGGCGACCCTCGCCACCCTCGCCCGGCTCGGCGTGACCAGCTACACCGAGCCGGGGCTCGGCCCGGGCGGCGAGGGCATCATGCGGGGCGCGCTCGGGGCGGAGACCCTCGACGTCTACCGCGAACTGCTGGCCGACGGTGAACTGACCGCCCGCGTCGGCGTCCTGCTCCTGCCGACCGGGATGGCGAGCACCACCGAGGAGTTCGCCCGCGGCCTCGCGGACCTCGGCGGCGGACCCGGCGACGCGGATCCGCGCCGCCTCGCGGTCCACGGGGTCAAGGTCTTCGCCGACGGCGTCGTGCCCAACAAGACGGCCTGGATGCACGAGCCGTACGTCGGCGGCGGCTGCGGTTCGCTGTGCGTCGGCGGCGACACCGACACCGAGCGCACCGCCGGGATCGCGGCCATGATCCGGCTCGCCCACAGCGCCGGGCACCAGTTGGGCGTCCACGTCACCGGCGACCGGGCCATCGACACCGTCGCGGACGCCTTCGCCGCGGCCGTGGCCGAGTACCCGCGGCCCGACGCCCGCCACTACGTCATCCACGGCGACTTCCTCACCGCGCACAGCATGCGGGTACTGGCCGCACACGGCTTCGGCGTCAACATGAACCCCACCATCAAGTGGACCGTCGCCGACATGGAGGAGGAGTTCGTCGGCGCCGAACGGGCCGCCTACGCGTGGCCCTACCGCGACGCCATCGACGCCGGTGTGCGGGTCGCCAGCGGTTCCGACGCCCCCGTCACACACCCCGACTGGCGCCAGGGCCTCGCCACCATGATGCTGCGCGAGTCCAAGGCCGCCCGCCGGGTGAGCGGCCCGGAGCAGCGCATCGGCCTCGCCGAGGCGCTGCGCACCTACACGGTCGAGGCGGCCTGGCAGGACTTCGCCGACGACTGGAAGGGTTCCCTGGAGCCGGGCAAGGTCGCCGACCTGTGCGTGCTCGACGGGGACCTGCTCGGCGCCGACCCGCGTGACATCCCGGCGATGCCCGTCGTCCTCACCGTCATGGACGGGCGGATCGTGCACGACGCCCTTCGCGACTGACGGACGCGATCGTCGCACTCCGGGACACCCCCAGCACCGGCAGCGGCTGCGGGGCGCCCCCGCTGAGCTGGGCGTCGTACCTGTGCACCGCGGTCTCCTGGGCCCGGTGCCGGGCGACACCGCCGGACGTCTGCGGTGACTGCGGCGCGGGCCACCACGTCCAGCAACCGCTCTCCGGTCCCGCCTCGCGCAGGGCGCTCGGCAGAAGCTGCGTCGACGCGGCCGGCCAGGCCGGCAGGGCCTCACGCTCCCGCGGTACTTCCAGAGCGGCGCGCGCAGCGGGGGCCTCGACCGGGGGAGGGTCGGCAGGCCCCGCGCCGACGGCGGCGGCCCAGAAACGGTCTCCCCACCCAGGTGCTGCACCAGATCGAACAGCGTCCACCCGGGGCAGGTCGGCACCTGCGCGTCGAGACCGGCGCGGCGGCGACCGCGGCGCGGAAGGCGGTCGACCGTTCATGCTGCCGCTCGACAGGTGGGGCTGCACCCAGTGCGGCTCGACCTGGGCCTGGGCAAGCAAGGAGGGCCGACGGCATGCCACTCTGCGCCGAGTGCCGCACAGGGGAGGCGGCCATCGAGGACCGGGACGTGAATCCTCCGCGACCGTGGTGCCTGGAGTGTGCCATCGCCCTGGTTGCCGCAGGTGATCCCGTACTCAACTACCGGGGGACCGGTCGGCCTGGAGCTCGGGTACGGCAACACCGGCCGCCCGGAGCACCGCTACCGGACGACCTGGCGGAACACCCCGGACGGCTCCGGGGCACCAACCCGCCAGCGGTTCGTTCGGCTCTCCAGCGGCTTCGGGCGTGCGCACCGCCGGGCTGGGTGGCAGCGTGGAGGAGGGAGCCGGATACGCGGGGACGGCCTGCATGCACAGAGCGGACAGCCACGCCAACGGGGGGACGGAACCTGGCGGACCGGGGGAGTACCGGTCCGCCGGGGGGCGGTCACGCTCGAAGCTGGGGACGCACAGTGTCGCCGGGCAGGTGTTCCTGTGGCTGTTGGTCGTCGTGGTGCTGCTGGTAGGTGCCGGGTTGACGGCGCTCGTCCTGCAGGCCCGCGGCAACGCCACGAGTGACGCCGTGCACCGCACGCGCGCCGCGGCCGTCACCATGGCGCAGGCCCCCACGGTGGCGGCCGCTCTGGACAGCGCCGACCCGACCGCGGTGCTGCAGCCGCTGGCCCTGGCCGTCGCGAACAAGGGCGGCTTCGACTACGTCGCGGTCGCCGGCCCCGACGGGAAGCGCTACGCGCAGACCGCCCAGCCCGAGCTGATCGGGAAGCACCTCATCGGCCCGTACGAGCAGGCCCTCAACGGACCGATCACCACCAGCTTCATCGCGCCCATCGGACGGGTCGTGGAAAGCAGCGCGCCGGTCACCAGGCCGGACGGCTCGGCCGCCGGCCTGGTCCAGGTCGGCTACACCGTCGCGCACGTGAGCAGTGCGGTGAGTAGCCAGTTGCCGGTGCTGTTCGGCGGTGCGGCCGCCGCGCTCGCCGTGGGCACGGGCGGGGCGGTGCTGGTGCGCCGGCGGTTGCGCCGCCAGACCCACGGCCTGGGCCCGGCCGAGATGACGCGGATGTACGAGCACCACGACGCGGTGCTGCACGCTGTGCGCGAGGGCGTGCTGATCGTCGGCGGGGACGGGCGGGCGCTGCTGGCGAACGACGAGGCCCGGCGGCTGCTGAAGCTGCCGCCCGAGGTGGAGGGGCGGCCGATCACCGAGCTCGGGCTCGATCCGGGGCTGGCCGAGCTGCTGGTGTCCGGGCAGGTCGCCACCGATGAGGTGCATCCGGCCGGGGACCGACTGCTCGCGGTCAACAACCGCTCCACGGCGCCGTTCGGCGGTGGGCCCGGCAGCGTCGCGACGATCCGGGACACCACCGAGCTGCGGGCGCTGGCCGGGCAGGCCGAGGCGGCCCGGAGCCGGCTGCAGCTGCTCTACGACGTCGGGCTGCGGGTGGGCACGACCCTGGACATCGTGCGGACCGCCCAGGAGCTGGCGGATGTGACGGTTCCCAGGTTCGCGGACTTCGCCACCGTCGAGCTGGCCGAGGCGGTGCTGCACGGTGACGAGCCGCTCCCCGGCACGGGCGTCGCGGGAGGCCCGCGGATCCGCCGGGTGGCCGCGGGCGGCATCCGCGAGGACCGGCCGTTCTACCCGGTGGGTTCGCAGATCAGCCCGCTGCCCGGCACGCCGGAGGCCACTGCCATGGAGAGCGGGCGCGCCACGCTGGTTGCCGACCTGCGTCAGGCGCACGTGTGGCGGGCACGCGACCCGCAGACCGCCGACCGGATCCTCGCGTACGGGGTCCACTCGCTGATCTCCGCGCCGCTGGAGGCACGCGGCCAGCCCCTGGGCACGGTCAGCTTCTGGCGTGCGGGGCGGTCGGAGCCGTTCGGGCCGGAGGATGTCGCCTTCGCCGAGGAGCTGATCGCCCGCGCGGTGATCTGCGTCGACAACGCCCGCCGCTACACCCGCGAGCGCCGGATGGCCGAGGCACTGCAGCGCAGTCTGCTGCCCCGGGGACTGCCCGAGCAGAGCGCCCTGGAGACGGCCTACCGCTACCTGCCGGCGCTGAACAGGGTCGGCGGGGACTGGTTCGACGTCATCCCGCTGCCCGGTTTCCGCGTGGCACTGGTCGTCGGCGACGTCGTCGGGCACGGCCTGCACGCCGCCGCGACCATGGGCCGACTGCGCACAGCCGTTCTCAACTTCGCCGCCCTCGACCTGCCCCCGGACGAGTTGCTCGCCCGCCTGGACGAACTGGTCGCCCGGCTCGACCCGGACGTGGAGGGGGCGGGAGAAGGCGACGTCGAGGGCCAGGACGAGGGTGAGGGCGAGCGGACGGTCACGGGCGCCACCTGCCTGTACGCGATCTACGACCCGGTCTCCGGACACTGCACCATGGCGCGGGCGGGTCACCCACCGCCCGCACTGGTCCGCGCCGACGGCGGCGTGGAGTTCGTCGACCTGCCCGCAGGGCCGCCACTGGGCGTGGGCGGCCTGCCCTTCGAAGCCACCGAACTCCAGCTGGCACCCGGCGCCGTTCTGGTCCTCTACACCGACGGACTCGTCACCAGCCGTGACCGCGACCTGGGGACCGGACTCGCCACGCTGCGCCGTTCCCTGGCGAACGCCCACGCGGACGCGTCCCCGGAGGAGATCTGCCGGGCCGTGTTCGACGCGGTGGCCCCGCCGAGTCCGAGCGACGACATCGCACTCCTCGTCGCACGCACGCAACTGCTCGCGCCCGACCAGGTGGCCACCTGGGACGTACCCGCCGACTACGCTGCCGTCTCCCGCGTCCGCAACGCGTGCACCGACCAGCTCGCCGCCTGGGACCTGGAGGAACTGACCTTCACCACCGAGCTGATCCTCAGCGAACTGGTCACCAACGCCATCCGCTACGGCACCGAGCCCATCCGCGTGCGCATGCTGCGCGACACCAGCCTGGTCTGCGAGGTCTCGGACGGCAGCAGTACCGCCCCGCACCTGCGCTACGCGGACACCACGGACGAGGGTGGCCGGGGCCTGTTCCTGGTGGCCCAGCTGGCCGAACGATGGGGGACCAGGTACACGGCACGCGGCAAGGTCATCTGGTCGGAGCTGCCACTGACCGCACCCGAGTTCCGGTTCGAGGCGATGCTGCTGTGACCGGGGCTCCGGATGTCACTGGGGCAAGGGGGTCATTCGCCGCCGCACGCCGGGTACGCGATTGCCCTAACCCCCGTGGAGACCTTCAGGCCCCGGGGTTAGCCTCGGTCTGAAGTTCCCGGGCGGCTGATTCGCGCGCCTGGCGCCCAGGCACGACGTCAAGGAGGACGGCATGGCTGGGGTCTTTCATGCGGTCGCATCCGTTGCGGGCGCATCCGTTGCGGCCGGGCCCGAGCTGACCGGGTCGGGTCGGACGCTGCTGGTGATCGTCGCGGTGATCGGGGCAGGAGCCCTGGTGGTGGCCTGGGCGCTTGCGCGCCAGGTCCTGGCCGCGGACGAGGGCACCGAAACGATGAGGCGGATCGCCGGGGCAGTTCAGGAGGGCGCGGACGCCTACCTGAGGCGCCAGTTCCGCACCCTGGGCGTCTTCGCCGGTGTGGTGCCCTTCGTGCTGTTGCTGTTGCCGGCGGACGACTGGGCGCAGCGGATCGGGCGTTCGGTGTTCTTCCTGGTCGGGGCGGCGTTCTCGGCGACGACGGGGTACGTCGGGATGCAGCTCGCGGTGCGCAGCAACGTTCGGGTGGCGGCGGCGGCCCGGGCGGGGACGCCGCCCGTCCCGGCCGTCGAGTCCTGGGAGGGACCGACGGCGGCATCGATCGTGCGGGAGGTGTCGCACCGGGCGATGCGGATCGCCTTCCGTACCGGTGGAGTGGTGGGGATGTTCACGGTGGGGCTGGGTCTCCTGGGGGCGGCCACGGTGGTGCTGATCTACCAGGCGAACGCGCCGAAGGTACTGGAGGGCTTCGGCTTCGGTGCGGCGTTGCTGGCGATGTTCATGCGGGTGGGCGGCGGGATCTTCACCAAGGCCGCGGACGTGGGTGCGGACCTGGTGGGCAAGGTCGAGCAGGGGATCCCCGAGGACGATCCCCGCAACGCGGCGACGATCGCCGACAACGTGGGTGACAACGTGGGCGACTGCGCGGGGATGGCGGCCGACCTGTTCGAGTCCTACGCCGTGACCCTGGTCGCCGCGCTGATCCTGGGCAGGTCCGCCTTCGGCGACGACGGGCTGACCTTCCCCCTGGTGGTGCCCGCCATCGGGGTGCTCACGGCGGTCCTGGGCATCGAGACGGTCTCCCCCCGGCGCACGGACCGCAGCGGGATGACCGCCATCAACCGCGGCTTCCTCGTCTCCGCCGCGGTGTCCCTCGCCCTGGTGGCCGGCGCGGTGTTCGCGTTCCTGCCGGCCCGCTTCTCCGGACTGCACGGGGTGCCTGCCGAGATCACCCGGCACGCGGGCAGTCCGCAGGTGTTCGCCCTGGTGGCGGTGGCCATCGGGATCGTGCTGGCCACCGTCATCCAGCAACTGACCGGCTACTTCACCGAGACCACCCGCCGCCCGGTACGGGACCTGGGCAAGACCTCGCTGACCGGGCCGGCCACCGTGGTGCTCTCCGGCGTCGCGCTCGGCCTGGAATCGGCCGTGTACTCCGCGGTGGCCATCGGAGCCGCCGTCTACGGCGCCTTCCTGCTGGGCGGCGGCTCGTTGATCCTGTCCTTGTTCGCGGTCGCGCTGGCCGGGACCGGACTACTGACCACCGTCGGTGTGATCGTCGCGATGGACACCTTCGGCCCGGTCTCCGACAACGCCCAGGGCATCGCGGAGATGTCCGGAGACATCACCGGCGCCGGCGCCCAGGTGCTCACCGAACTGGACGCCGTCGGCAACACCACCAAGGCGACCACCAAGGGCATCGCCATCGCCACCGCGGTGCTCGCCGCCACCGCGCTGTTCGGCTCCTACACCGACACCATCGCGACCGCCGAGGCGCAGATCGGCCCGGCCGCCCACGGACCGAGCCTGAGCCTGGCCATCGACCAGCCCGACAACCTGGTCGGTCTGCTGGTCGGCGCAGCCGTCGTCTTCCTCTTCTCCGGCCTGGCGATCAACGCCGTCTCGCGCTCCGCCGGCGCGGTCGTCTTCGAGGTCCGGCGCCAGTTCCGGACCCGGCCCGGCATCATGGACGGCACCGAGCGGCCCGAGTACGGCCGTGTGGTGGACATCTGCACCCGGGACGCGCTGCGCGAACTGGTCACCCCGGGCCTGCTCGCCGTGCTGACCCCGATCGCCCTCGGCTTCCTCCTCGGCGTCGGTCCGCTGGGCTCCTTCCTGGCCGGAGCGATCGGCGCGGGCACCCTGATGGCCGTCTTCCTGGCGACCTCGGGCGGCGCCTGGGACAACGCCAAGAAGCTGATCGAGGACGGTCACCACGGCGGCAAGGGCAGTCCCGCGCACGCGGCCACCGTCATCGGCGACACGGTGGGAGACCCCTTCAAGGACACCGCCGGACCAGCCATCAACCCGCTTCTCAAGGTGATGAACCTGGTCTCCCTCCTGGTGGCGCCCGCGATCGTCAACCTCAGCTTCGGGGCGCACGCCAACCTGGGCCTCCGGCTGGCCATCGGCCTGCTGGCCCTGGCGGTCGTCGTCCTCGCCGTGTGGATCTCCAAGCGCCGGGGCACCATCATCGGCACCGACGAAACGCCCACCGGCACCCACGCGCCGGAGGAACCCGCGCCCGTCCGCTGACGAGACCCCCGCGACGCGCGCTTACGGGGCTGGAACCGGAGCCGACGAACACCGCCAAGGCGTTCGCGGCGCTGCCGGAGCTGGACGCGGCGATGGGCAACCGGAGCAACTCACCGACTTCCTTTGCATAGTTGGCTATTGTCTTGGGGCATGACGCGACAGTTGCCACGCGGCTCCCGCAGCGCATCCGACGAGCTGTGGGCGGCGGTTCCGCCCGTCGGCCGCGACACGAGCCAGGATGCCGTGATCGTGGTTCCCGGGATCATGGGCAGCACGCTGCAGGACACGGTGACAGGCGCGCGGATTTGGGGCTTGGGCGTCAAGTCGATGGCGGATACCTGGCTAAGGCCCGATGGGATGCTCCCCCTGCACCTCACACCCGACGAACAGGACGGCCGGTTCGGCCGGGTGCGGGCTACCGGGCTGCTGGAGCGGGTTGGTTGGGCACCGTTTCTGCGGGGTTTCGAGCCGTATACCGATCTGGTGCGCGGTGTGGGTGAGGTCGTCGCACATCCCAAGGCGGTACTGGCGTTCGCCTACGACTGGAGACTGCCGGTCGGCGTCAACGCGGCGCTCCTCGCCGAGGCCGCCCGCCGCCACCTCAGCGCGTGGCGTGCGCATCCGGCCCACGACCGGATCCGGCGGCTTCGGGCCGACGAACGCCCGGCCCAGCTGGTCTTCGTCGCGCACTCCATGGGCGGCCTGGTGACCCGGGCCGCGTTGACTCACACCCCTGATCTCGAACCGGACACCCGCGCGGTCATCACCCTCGGCACTCCCTTCCACGGCGCGGTCAAAGCTGCCGTGATACTCAACGGTCACCGCGGCGAAGGCGGTCGCGCCGCGCGGGGGCCGGGCGCGCTTCTCCGGCGCCGCATGCAGGCACTGGCAAGCACGCTGCCCGGTGTACACGACCTGCTCCCGGGCTTCCGGTGCGTCGACGACGGCCGGGAGGTACGCCGTCTCACCCCGAGCGATATCGAGGCACTCGGCGGCGACAGGGAGCTCGCCGCCCGGTCACAGGAGTTCCAGCAGTGGATGCGCCTCAACGGACGCTCACTGCCCGGTCACCGGGCCGTCGTCGGCGTGGCTCAGCCGACCGTGCAGAGCATGAGGTTGAAGGAGGGGATGGTCCACGCACAGTACGTCACTTTCCGGACGCACTCCGACGGTCGATTGGTTCGTGACGCCGTTGGTGTGCCGCAACGCGTCGACCTGGCGGGGGACGGGACCGTGTACCGCGACTCCGGTTCCCTCGGCGGCCCCGCGGTCACCCATCTCCCGCTGCAGCACGGTCCGATGTCCAGGGACAGTGACGTCATCCGTCACGTGCGGAATGTGATCACCTCTCCGGACGAGCCTCTCGGTCCGCCCATGGGCGATCGTCAGATCGGACTCGATGTGCCGGATGCCGTGGAAGCCGGGGCCGGCTGGAACGTGCGGCTCACGGGTACGGACACGCACGCGGGCGTCACCTGTAGCGTCCACGACGCCGAGACCGACCGGCGGATCGCCACGCCCCGTTTCGGCTGGCAGGACGATACGGTCGGCGCTCGAGTGACCCTGCCCGCGCCGGGGCTGTACCGGCTGCGGATCGAGAGCGGAGGCAATGCCCCGGTCACCCAGCTCGTCCTGGCGGTCGAACCGGACGACAGCTGACGCGCACCGTGGAACACCGCAGCCTGAATGCCGCCATCGGCGGGAACGCCGAAAGACCGCTGCAATTCTTCCCGGTCGCCATCGGCCGGTACCGCGATCACCCCCCGCTCGACACCGAGACCGAGGTCGCCGGCATCGCTGAACTGCTCGCACCGTTCGGCGCCGAGACCCGTGACTGGGAAGTCGAGGAGATCGACCGGGGCTTGGACGCGGTCGACGGACGGCTGAGGGAGTGGTCCGAGCCGCAGAGCGCCGGGGACACCATCCTGTACTGGACCGGGCACGGGGAGAGCGACGGGGACCAAAGGGCACTGCTCGCTCATGCGCTCAGCCCCCGCCCCCTCGCCACGAGCGGCATCACCCCGCAACAGCTGGTGAGCCACCTGACCGCCCGCGAGGCGCATCGTCAGGGAAATGACGGATGGGCGATCGTCATCATCGACGCCTGCAAATCCGCCCGATTCGTCGAGCTCATGAGTGCGGACGTGAACCGGGACCCCGCCGGCGCGCGCAACTTCCTGCTGGTGGCCACGTCCGGGCAAGGTACCGCGAACCTGGGTACGTTCCGCAAGGTCCTGTCCACCATCCTCACCGTGACCTTCCGTGCCGACGACAGCATCGACCTGTGGCGCCTTGCCACAGAGCTCCGCCGGAACCTCGACGGATGTCCGGTGGAGGTGAGAACCGTTCCGGGCCGCGCCATGCTCCACCGCAGAGTGCCCGTGCTCACTCAGACGTCGCTGGACCAGCTGGCCGAGATCGAAACCGTCCTGGACAAGCTTTCCGATGACGAACGACGCCACTTCGTCCCCAAAGCCAGCGGTGCCGAACTCGGCGAACAAGCCTGGTACTTCGAGGGTCGGCAAGAAGAACGCCACCAGATTCTCACCTGGCTCGACACCGCGCGCAGGGGCCTGCTCGTGATCACCGGAGCAGCGGGCTCGGGCAAGTCCGCACTGCTCGGACACGTTCTCGTACACACCCAGCCCGAACTGCGGCGAGTCCTTGAGGCGGCCGGCCAGCTGACACCGCTCCCGGCCGCCTCGCCCCAGCCGTGTGACCCGTTCCACGCCGTTGTCCACCTCGCCGGCGCCACTCCTCAGGACCTGGTGGCACGGATCGCCCGAGCGGCCGGACTCGAGGCCCCGCCTGCCAGTGAGGAACTGAACGTTCAGAGCGACTGGTTGATCAATGGCATGCGCGGACGCGGCAAGCCGTTCACGCTGCTGGTGGACGCCCTCGACGAAGCGTACTCACCGCTGGCGACAGCAGACCGGATCCTGCGCCGACTTGCCGCACTGCCGATGACCCGCGTCATCGTGGGGACCCGCCGGTCACTGCATGAAGGCCCTGACCTGTCGCAGCCCGACGACCGGTATCTCCTGGACGCTCTGGGCGCCGTGGAGGACACGGCCACCGTCGTGCGCGTAGGACGTGACAGCGACGCGATGACCCGATACGTACGTCGACGCCTGACCGCCGCCGCACGCCGCGGAGTTCTTCAGGCGGAGCAGGGGCAGATCGACCACGCGGCGCACGCCATCGGCGCGCTCGACCGGGAATTCCTCTACGCTCGCCTCGCCGTGCACGAAATCATCCAGGCCCGCAGCCTGGATGGTCTGGAAAGCCTTCTCGACAGCGACCACCGGCAGCTCTTCCGCCGTGCCGTCGAGCGACTCGCCGCGTTGACCCCGTCCAACCGCCCACTGCTCGAAGCCCTGGGCCTCGCCCAAGGGCGCGGACTCCCTGTGCATGACGGCGTCTGGGCCACCGTCGCCGCCGCCCTCCACGACGAAGCCGACGGCATCCCCATATCCGACGCCGACATCGAGGCACTGACCAGGAGCGCCGCGCCCTACCTGATGCTCGACACCGAATCGGGCCAAAGCGTCTACCGGCTCGCCCACCGCACGTTCGCCGAGCACTTCGCTCGGCCCTCGGCCCACGACCACCGCCACGACCTCATCACCAAGCGCCTTGCCGCACAGGCCGATGCCCACCTGTCCGCGTCGGCGCCGAACGCCTACCTCGTCCAGCACCTGGCCACCCACGCGGCACTCGGCGGGTCCACTGCGTGGGAGGCGTTGGCGCGTCACATCCGAGTCCTGGACCACCTGGACCCCAGCGCCGTCGCCGCTGAAGCGCTGCGCACGGCGTACGGCCGCGCCGACCTTCCGCCACCCGTCGCCGCGACCCTCGGCGCGCACCACCTGCTGGCCCAGGTTCTCCCGGAAGACCGCTCCGCCGTCAGGGCGCTGACAACGGCGCGTCTCACCGGCGAGCTTCCTCCCCGTGCCCCTCGATCGCCTTGGGCCGTTCGCTGGACCCATCTTCCCGCCACCCACCTCCACATCACGCTCAGCGGGCACACCGGCACCGTGCGGGCGCTGGTGGCGCTTCAACTGGCAGACGGGCGCACGCTTCTGGCCAGCGCCGGTGCCGACCGGATGGTGCGGCTGTGGGATCTGGCCACCGGGCGCCCGGTGGGAGAGCCGTTCGCCGCACATCGCCACGAGGTCCACGCGCTCGTGGGGATACCGCTGGCGGACGGGCGCACTCTTCTGGCGACCACCGGCCGCGACCGGGTGGTGCGTCTGTGGGATCCCACCGTCCCGGGACGGCTGGTGGGAGAGGTGTCGACCAAACATGCCGGGGTGGTGCACGCTCTGACGGCTGTCCGGCCGGCGAACGGGCCGGCTCTGCTCGCTACCGTCGGTGAGGATCGGATGGTGCGGCTGTGGGATCCGACCACCCGGCAGGAAGCGGGAGAGGCATTCGCCGCACACACCAATGCCGTGCGCGCCATGGTGGCGGTACCGCTGGCAGACGGCCGTACTCTCCTGGCAACGGCAGGCGCCGACCGGATGGTGCGGCTCTGGGATCCGACCACCAGGCGCCAGGTGGGAAAGGCGTACACCGCGCATCCCAACGAAGTGCACGCGCTGACAGCGGTGCGGTTGGCCGACGGACGGACACTCCTCGCCACCATCGGGAGCGGCCGCGCCAAGGGCCTGTGGGACCCGAGCACGGGCGCCCCGGTGGGCAGTGGCATCAATGGACGACGGGCAGTAGCAGCCGTACCGCTCGCCGACGGACGCGTCCTCCTCGCCACCGGCAGCACGGACGACACCGTGCGCCTCTGGAACGCGACCAACGGCCGTTCCGGCGGGCGGCCCCTCACCGGCCACGCCGCGCCGGTACACGCCGTAGCCGCAGCACCGCTCGCCGACGGACGCGTCCTCCTCGCCACCGGCAGCGCGGATCACACAGTGCGCCTCTGGGCACCGACCACGGGGCCTTCCGCAAGCAGCGCATCCAAAACCGCACGCACGAGAGCGCTGCAGGCGGTGACAGCCGTGACGGTGCCCGGTCAGGCCACGCTCCTGGCAACCGTCAGCCACGACGAACGCACAGTGTGTTTGTGGGAAGCCCAAAGCGGCCACGGCCGCGCCGACCTGCCCACCAATCACACCGAGGCGGTACTCGCCCTTGCCGCCGTACCGCTCGTCGACGGACGCACCCTGATAGCCACCGCCGGCATCGACAGGACAATCCGCCTCTGGGATGCCGCCACCGGCCGCGCCGCCGGCCATCCTCTCCGCGGACACACCGGGCCCGTGCGCGCCATCGCCACGGTGCGAGACGACGACGGACACACCCGATTGGTCACCGTCGGCGACGACCGCACCATGCGCCTCTGGCACCCCGAAACCGGCCGACTACTCGATCAGCTGCTCACCGGCCACGGGGGCGCGGTGCACACGGTGACAGCCATACGCATGCCAAACGGACGCACCCTTCTCGCTACCGCGGGCGCGGACCGGATCGTACGCCTGTGGGACGCATCCGGTGGCAACCTTCTCCACTGCCTCACCGGCCACACCGGAGCAATACACGCAATGACAGCAGTGCCCCGGCCCAATCGACCCACCCTCCTCGCCACCGCCGGCCACGACGGCGCCACACGCCTGTGGAACCCCTACACCGGCCGCCCGGCGAGTCACCCACTGACCGGCCACACCCTGCCCGTTCGCGGGATCGCAGTCGTACGCCTCCCCGACGGGAACACCGTCCTCGCCACGGCCGGTGATGACCGCACCGCGCGCCTCTGGCACCCGGCCACCGGGGAACTGCTGCGGACCCTGCCACTCGGGGTCACCGTCACTACCCTCACGGCGTTCGACGGCACGATGCTGTGCGTGGGATCGGAGTCGGGACTGCTCGCCATCGAACTCGACACCGCAAGCGCACCGCCTCCTCATCAGGTATCGGGACAGGTCGCCCGGCCGTGATCGGGTAGGAGGTGGTGAGCGGGTAGGGGTGGTAGGGCGCGGTGGTGATCCCGTCGGAGAGCCAGAGGCTGACCGGCAGGTTCTCGTCCGCGGCGACCGGGAAGGCGGTCGGTGCTGTCGGCGCCGCCGGCGCTGTCCGCAGCCCCGCCCCGCCCGGCCCCAGCACCAGGGCGGGGCCCGGCCGGGGCCCCGACGCGGCGCGGACTCTTCGGTCCAGGCCCCCTGAAGGTCAGGGCAAGGTCCAGAACCGGGTCGTGACGAGGTAGAAGACGGCGGCCCAGAACGCGGTCACCCCGGTGACGATGCCGAGACCGATGCGGTTGTTCCTCCCCGCAGGCTCGCCCGGCGGGGGCCGCAGCCACCGCTTGAGCAGCCGGTTCACGTAGAAGGGCATCGTTAGGAAGCTCATGGTGAAGCTCGACAGCAGGTTGCCCACCAGCAGTCCGATCCAGAGCGGCATCTTCAGCGGCGAAAGGGCGAGCGTCAGCAGCACGACGGTCGGGTACAGGCCGACCCACACCGCGATGGCGGTCTTGGTTTCCGACGGCGGCGGCACCTCCTCGCCGTTCTCCTCGAAGGCGAACCAGCTGCCGAAGGAGTTGTCGATCGTCCGGAGTCTGAACTCGTTGAACCTGCTGCCCTCGGCGAGAAGCTTCCGCCGCGCGCCTGACGTCAGCCAGGCGTCGAGGTGCTCGGCACTGTCGAACCGGTACAGGGTGGTCCACTCGTCCTGGAGCCCCTCGACCGGGCGGAAGAGCTCCGTACCGCGAAAGCCCTCGAACGTCCGCTCCTCCTGACTCATCCGCCGCTGCCAGTCGAGGAACTCGTCGACGTGGTCGGGGTGGACACGGTGGGTGACCGCGACGGTCACGAGCGGATCCGGTGCCCGCACGCCGCCTCTGACGACCTGCTGGGTTCCCGGACCGTCGAAGTACCTGCTGCCGGCGTCGAGCAGGCGTTGCCTGGTCGCGCTGTTGATCCATGCCTGCAGGTGGGCTATCGAGTCGAACCGGTAGACGACGATCCAGTCGGGCTGCCGGGACGTCGGCGGGGAGACCTCCGCGCCGAGGTAGCCGGGGTAGTCGGCGGCGGCGGCGTTGACGTCCTCCTGCCACGTCTCGTACTCGCGCTCCAGCCCCGGTCGGACCTTCAGACCGATGATGGCCGTCGCCGCAGCGTCCCCGTTCCGGGGCTTCACGGTGATCCTTTCGAACCGGCCGCCGTCGACACCGGACTGGCTTCGTTCAGCCGGCTGAAGATCCGTTCCGGGGTCAGCGGCAGCGCGCGGTAGCGGACGCCGGTGGCGTCGTGGAGCGCGTTCGCCAGGGCGGGGGCCACCGGGTTGACACAGCATTCCGCCATGCCCTTCGCGCGCAGCGGCCCGACCGAGTCCGAGGAGGCCACCAGCAGCACGTCGGTTCGGGGAACGTCGGCGTAGGTGGGGATGCGGTAGTTGCGGAGGTTCGGGTTGACCACGGCACCGCTCGCGTCGATCCGGTGATTCTCGGTCAGCGCGAAGCCGATGCCCTGGGCGACGCCGCCGTCCACCTGTCCCCGGACCTGTGCGGGATTGATGACCTCGCCGGCGTCGGTGGCCTGCACGCTGTAGAGGATGCGGATCTCGCCCGTCACCCGGTGGACGGCGATCCGGAACCCCTGCGTGTTGGAGGTGACGCTTCGCGGCGAGCCGTAGGCCTTGCGGGCGGCGGTGAAACGGATTCCGCGCGCGCGGGCCAGGGCGACGAGGTCCGCCAACGACACGCGCTGCTCGCCGCAGACGACGCCGTCGTCGTCCATCGAGCACATCACGACGTGGACGCCCGTGTGGGCGGCGGCGAACTCCAGGATCCGGTCCCGCACCGCGTCGGCCGCACGGAGGACGGCGTTGCCCGCCACGAAGAGTCCCGCGCTCGCGAAGGCGCCGGTGTCGAACCCCGTGCGGTCGGTGTCGGACTGCACCAGGCGGATCCGCTCCGGCGTCGTGCCCAACTGGTCGGCCGCGATCTGGACATGGGCGGTCGGGGTGCCCTCGCCGAACTCGACCGTCCCGACGGCCAGCTCGTACACCAGGTCGTCCCCGAGCGTGACCCAGGCCTCCGAGATGTGCTCGGTCGGGGGCGCGGTCTCGTGCAGGGAACTCGCCACTCCGGCCCCGACGAGCCAGTCGGGCCCCGGTGACGGCTCGTGAGCCGTTCGGGCCATCGCGGCGTCCACCAGGTCGATGCACTTGGCGAGGCCGTCCTCGGTGAACGTCACGTCGTCGGGTCCGTCGTGCAACGCGACGAGCGGATCGCCCGGTCGGACGATGTTGCGGCGCCGCAGTTCCAGCGGGTCGAGGTGCAGGGCGCGGGCCAGTTCGTCCATCGCCGACTCCACGGCGAACGCCGGCTGTGTCATCCCGTATCCGCGCAGTGCCCCGCTCGGAACGGTGTTCGTGTAGACGGCGAAGGCGTCGTACTTCTTGTTCGGACAGCGGTAGATCATGACGGCCGCGCCACCCGCGTACAGCGTCTCGCCGCCGTGGTTGCCGTAGGCGCCGGTGTTCGACACGTTGCGGACCTGGAACGCCGTGAGCGTCCCGTCCGCCTTCGCGCCGAGCTTGACCGTCAGCGTCATCGGATGCCGGGGCGAGGCCGTGGTGAACTCCTCCTCGCGGGTGTACTCGAAGCAGACCGGCCGCCCGGTGTCCAGCGTGGCGAGCGCGACCAGGTCCTCGGAGATCACTTCCTGTTTGCCGCCGAAGCCGCCGCCGACCCGCTTGCAGAACACCCGCAGCCGGTCCGGCCGCAGGGCGAACAGATGGGCGAGCTTCGCCTTGGCGATCGACGGCGACTGCGAACTGGTACGCACGTTCAGGCGACCGTCCTCCATCCAGGCGATCGAGCCGTGGGTCTCCAGGTGCGCGTGCTGCACGCGCGGGGAGGAGTACGTGCCCTCGTGGATCACGTCGGCGTCGGCGAACCCGGCATCGACGTCACCGATGTGCGCATGGATCTCCAACAGGACGTTGTGGACCGGATCCCGGACGAAGGGGTCCTGCGCGCCGTGCAGTTGCGGCGCCCCCTCGGCCATCGCCTCCTCGGGGTCGAACACGGCCGGCATGACGTCGTAGTCGACGACGACCCTCCGGCAGCCCTCCTCCGCCGCCCCGACGGTGTCGGCCAGGACGGCCACGACGCGCTGGCCGACGAAGCGCACCGTGTCGTCGAGGATGAAGGTGTCGTCCGGATCGACGAGATGGTCGGTGTGGATCGCCGTGGTGAAGCGCTTGCGCGGCACGTCCTCCCAGGTGTAGACCCGGCGCACGCCGGGGACCGCGAGTGCGGCGGTCTTGTCGATCGAGACGATCCGGGCGTGCGCGTGCGGTGAGTGGAGCACCTTGAGGTGCAGCATGCCTTCGAGACGGGTGTCCATGGTGAACTCGGCGCGGCCGGTCACCACGTCGTCGGCCGCCGGCGCGCCGACACTGGTCCCCACCGCCTTCCCCGGGGCCGCCGTCTCCACACCGGTGACGCCCCGCACGGCGTCCTCGATCGCCCGGTAGCCGGTGCAGCGACAGAGGTTGCCCTTCAACGCCCGGGGCAGGTCGTCCTTCTGGGCCTCGGTGAGCGCCGCCGACGTCATGATCATCCCGGCCGTGCAGAAGCCGCACTGGAATCCCGGGGCGTCACGGAACTGTCGCTGCATCGGATGCAGGTCACCCGGTGATCCGAGACCCTCGATCGTCGTCACCTCGTGACCGTCCGCGCGGAACGCGGGGGTGATGCAACTGTGCACCGGATCGCCGTCCAGCCACACCGTGCACGCGCCGCAATCGCCCGCGTCGCACCCCTTCTTGACACCGAAGTGACCGAGCGAACGGAGGAAGGTACGCAGGCACTGGCCGGGTTCCGGTTCGTCGTCGAAGCTCCTGCCGTTCACCGTGAAGGTCATGTCGGGCCCCCGGCCATGAGTTCGTGACGAATCTCCTCAGCGAAGTGCTTGGTCAGGTGGCGACGGTGTTCGGGAGTCCCGTTCGGATCGGCGAACCAGTGGTCGGCGGGGATGACATCGATGCTGTGCTGAAGAGTTCGCGCGTCGGGAACGCCGTTGAAGGCGATCCGCACCGGCCGCGTGGTGCCGGCGGTGACGGTGAGCGTCAGGTCGTTCGTCCCGGGCGTCCGGGTACCGATGACGAACACCGTCGAGCGGCCGAGCCGGGTCAGCGCGAAGCGGCGGTGCGCGGTGCGTTTCCGCAGGGCACTCGCCGGAATCCTGACGCGGCGCAGCAGTTCGCCCGGTACGAGGAGGTTCCGGTTGTTGCCGGTCACGAAGTCGAGGGCATCGACGACGCGGGTCGACCCGTCGGGAGCCCACAGCTCGTACCAGGCCTCGAGGGCGACCGTCAGCGTGATCATCGGGCCGGCAGGCAACGACAGGCAGATGTTGCCGCCGACGGTCGCCGAGTTCCACACCTTGAACGAGGACAGGAACGCCTCGCAGCCCGTGGCGAAGAGGACACCCGCGGTCCATTCCCGCGGCGGCTCGAAGGCGTACAGGTCGCGGATGGTGCAGGTCGCGCCGATCTCCAGGCCGGTGTCGCTCGGAACGAGCGGATCCCAGCCCAGGGACGTCAGGTCGATCAGGCGGCGCAGGCCCGGCTGCTCGGCGGAGAACAGGAACGTGCCACCCGCGAGCCAGGCGTCGCCTTCACGCCAGTCCAGGCCGGGCCGACCGGGCGGGCGCCGGACGACTTCGGTGACGGTGTTGAGGTCCATGGGAACCGTTCTCCCTCATGCCGACCACCGCGCGACGGACACCCCCGGAGTCGCCCTCGGGCCGCTGCGGTCGAACGCCCGAGGAGGAGCCTTGGCGGGCGCTGGGACGCACATCCAGCGTATAGCCGGACGAGCCGGGCCCGCCAAGTCAGGACCTCGGCATGACACCGAGCCGTCGGGGTCGGTGCGGTGGTCACGGCAGGTGTGGGGCCGGTCGGTTCGGGGCCGGCCCGGCGGTGTGCCGCTTCGCGATCGGTCTCGGCCGCGGCCCGCCGGTCCCGGCACGGCTCGCCGAGGTCGCGAGGGGTGGCTCGGCGAGCTGTCCGGCGTGGCGGTCGGCGTGGTGGCGTGCGGCGCGGTACCGACTCTGCGCTGGCCACCGGGGCGTGCCGCCTTCAGGCCGCGGCGCGGAGGGCTCAGGAGACGGACCTGAGGGGGGCGTCCGGCGGGTGGTGCAGCCGGTGGAGGGCGGCGTAGGCGGGGCTGCGGGCGATGAGTTCGTCGTGGGTTCCGTGGGCGGCGAGCCGGCCCTGTTCGAGCAGGACGATCTGGTCGGCGTCTCGGACGGTGAGCAGGTTGTGCGAGATGATGACCGTCGTGCGGCCGGCCATCAGCAGGCGCAGCGGGCCCATGATCCGCCGGGTCGACTCGGCGTCCAGGCCCGTGGCCGGCTCGTCCAGGACGAGGACGGGCGCGTCCCGGATCATCGCGCGGGCGATGGCCAGACGCTGGCGCTGGCCGCCGGAGAGAAGCCGGCCGCGTTGGCCCACCACGGTGTCGTAGCCGTCCGGGAGCAGGCTGATGAACCCGTGGGCGTCTGCAGCCCGGGCGGCCGCCCGGATCTCGGCCTCGCTCGCCTCCGGGCGTCCGTAGGCGATGTTCTCCCGGACGGTGCCGTGGAAGACCAGGGTCTCCTGGAGCACCACCGCGACGTTCTCGCGCAGCTCGGTGAGGGCCAGTTCGCGCAAGTCGAGGCCGTCCAGCCGGACCGTGCCGCCGTCCGGGTCGTAGAAGCGCAGCAGCAACTTGGCGACGGTGGACTTGCCCGCGCCGCTGGCGCCGACCAGGGCCAGCATCTCCCCAGGGGCCACCCTGAACGACACGCCCGACAGTGCGGGGACTTCCGTCTCCGGATAGCGGAAGGTGACGTCGTCGAACTCGATCTCGCCCTGGGTGCGGCCGATCGCCCGGGGGGCGGCCGCCTCGCTCACCTGCGGGCGCTGGTCGAGCAGTTCGATGATCCGCTCGGCCGCGGCGGAGGCCGCGTAGAAGGTGGTGCCGAGTCCGGACATGCGCTGGATCGGGCCGTAGAGCCTGCTCAGCAGGGCGAGGAAGACCATCAGCCCGCCGAGGGTGAGCCGTCCGTGCACCAGCTCCCAGGCCCCGAGCCCCATCACCACCATGCCACCAAGCAGTTCGATGAAGTCGACCGTCGGCCCGTAGAGCGCTCCGATCCGGGTGGAGGCCATCGCCGCGTGGTACCGGCCGACGCTCTCGCGCTGGAACCTGGCGTGCTCCCAGTCCTGGCGGTTGTACGCCTGGACGAGTGCGATATTGCCGAGTGACTCCTCGGTGACGGCGCTGATCGAGCCGGCGCGCCTGCGGCGCTCGCGCGAGGCCGCCCGGATCAGCTTCGCGAAGCGGCGGGCGGTGAGGAAGAACAGCGGTGCGGCGACCAGTGCGGTCAGCGTCAGCTCCCAGCGCAGCACCAGCAGTACGCCGACGTAGATGCCCAGCCGCATCACCTGGCTGACCGCGCCGACGAGCCCGGAGAGCAGGAAGGTCTCGACCGCGTCGATGTCGCCGGTCACCCGGGACAGCACGTCGCCGAGCCGCCGCCGTTCGAAGAACCCCAGTGACAGGCCCTGGAGGTGCCGGAAGACGTCCGACCGCAGGATGAGCAGGAACCGCTCGCTGACCCAGGTGGAGGTCACCCGGTCGGCGAATCCCAGTACTCCGGAGAGCAGGGCGAGCACGGCGTACGCGAGGGCGATCGGGAAGAACAGGCTCAGCCGGTGCGGAATGAGCATGTCGTCGATCACGATCTTGAAAAGCCAGATCTCCGCGGCCTCGATCGCCGGGGCCACCGCGACCAGCGCCAGCAGCACCACCAGCCAGCGGCGGCCGCCCCTGGTGTACGGCCAGAAACGCTGGAACACCTCGCGGAGTGGAACCGGTGGCGCGGTGGGGACCACGGCTGGGTCGGCGGTCTCGGCGACCGTGAGAAACCGTCGCAGCACGGACCGCAGGTAGCGCTTCCTGGTCATCTCACGGTCTTCCCGCTCGCCCCGAACCCGGCCTCCGGCCCAGCGACAAGGCCGGGCACAGTTTGCCCGGCCCGCTCTGAGATAGGAGTTCGTGCGCTGCTAACGGCAACTAGTCGCCCCAGTCGCCTCCGCCGCCCCAGTCGCCGTAGCCGCCGTGGTCACCACCGCCGCGCCCGAAGTCGTCGAAGCCGTAACCGCCGCGACCGCCGTAGTCTCCACCGTCGCGCTCGAAGTTGTCGAAGCCGTAACCGCCGCGACCGCCGTAGTCTCCATCGTCGCGCACGAAGGAACGGATACTTGCGAGGAATGACATGATCAGACCCTCTTTCGATGTGCTTCTCCTTCCAGCGTCATCCTCGACCCGGGGATCCACAAGCACAGAGTCGGGGAAATATGGAATGATTTGGCCATAATGTCCAAATTGGCGGATCAGTGTCCAGGTGGCGTTGTCACTCGACGCCAGGTCGAGGCCCTGAGCCGGAGCCGGCTGCGTCGGCTGCTGGAGGCCGGCATCCGACGTCCCTGGGCGCGAGCCGACCCGGCCCGTGCTCCTGCGGATCCCGCACTCGCGTCCCGCGGCGGTCAGCCGGCCCCCATCCGCACATCATCCGCACATCTCACACACCACCGGATACGGCCACCGCTCCAGACCCATCAGGGACTTCGCGAAGGTTCCACCGACTTTCTCCTGGGTGGCACGGCACGGTGAGCACGGCGGCGACCGCGCCCTCCCGCGGGTCGCCGGGCTCGGTGTCCTCCCGCAGGGCGGGGGCGCCCGCCAGGTCGCCGGTGGTGGCGCGCGCGAGAACGGCGACCTGGCGGACAGCGGTTTGAACGTTCAAGTTCCCGGCCCCGAAAGGGACGGGCGCGAACCTCGACTCCCGGGTCTTGACCCATGTGACCGGTGACATGTGTCATTTCACATGCCGCGTCGCGCGTCGTCAACGGGCAGCGCAGGAGCGGCTTTCACCTTCCCCGCCTTCCGACAGAGAGTCAGGACCGACCTGTGCCCGCAGCACGCTCACGCCCCGGCGGAACCTTCAGAAGCCCCCGCGGAACCCTTGGAAAACTCCTGTTCGGCGCCCTCGCGCTCGGCCTCGCCGCAGCCGGAGGCACCGGCACCGCCCTCGCCCAGGACCGGCCGGAGACGGCCCAGTCACCGACCTCGGCCACGCCCCCCAAGGACCCGCACCCCGCGGCCGAGGGCTGGCGCCAGATCAACGGCACCTGGGTGCAGGTCGGCTCCGTCCGGCCGCACGTGATGCCCAACGCCGACACCTTCGCCCAACGGCAGGCCGCGAAGGCCCACGACACCGCCGTGTCCCCCCGCAACAACTACGACCTGCAGATGACCTACCGGGGAGGCCAGGACTCCATCGGCGTCACCACCGGCCAGCCGAAGGTCTACCTGATCTACTGGGGCAGTCAGTGGGGCACCCCGGGCACCGACCCGGCCACCGGCAACGTCACGCTGTCCGGCGACCCCGACGGCGCCGCGCCTTACCAGCAGGACTTCTTCAAGGGCCTGGGCAGCACGACCGACACCTGGTCCAAGGTGATGACCCAGTACTGCGAAGGCATCGCACCCGGCTCGTCCTACTGCCCGCCCGAGGCCAACCACGTCGGCATGCCGGTGGCCGGCCAGACCCTCGCCGGCGTTTGGGTGGACAACACGAAGCCCGCGCCGAAGGCCGCCACCGAGCCGGAGATCGCGGCCGAAGTCGTCGCAGCCGCCCAGCACTTCGGCAACACCGATCCGAACCAGAACCGGGACGTCCAGTACGTCGTCAACACCGGCCAGGGACTGGACTCCGACAAGTGGAAGGAGCTCGGCTACTGCGCCTGGCACACCTTCATGCGCAGCTCGGCCGGCACCCTCGCCTACACCCTCATGCCCTACCTGACTGACGTGCCCAACTGCGGCACCAACTGGATCAACCCCGGCGCGCGCGGCCGCCTGGACGGCTACGGCATCATCGGCGGCCACGAGTACGCCGAGACGATCACCGACCAGAACGCCTCGGGCGCCTGGACCGACGCCACCGGCCAGGAGAACGCCGACAAGTGCTCCTGGATCCCGGTCGGCGCCAACGGCGGGATGTTCAACCTGACGCTCTCCACCGGCGTCTTCCCGGTGCAGACCACCTGGTCCAACTACGACCACCTGTGCACGGGCGACGGCCCGGTCTTCGGGAACGCGCCGCTCCTCGTCACCCGGCCGTGCGAGCAGACCGTCGAGAGCGGTAAACCGGTCAACATCCCCGTGCTCGCCTCCGACCGCGCCGGGCGCCCGATCACGTACGGCGCCAAGGGCCTGCCCGCCGGCCTACGGATCGACCCGGCGACCGGCCGCATCACCGGCACGACGCGCGCGACCGGCTGGAAGACCATCACCGTGACCGGCCGCGACGACCAGGGCAACACCCAGAGCCAGACCTTCAAGGCCGGTTTCTTCCACGGCCCGCAGAGCGGCTGCACCCCGATCGAACAGCTCAACGACCCCGGCTTCGAGAACCACACCGCCGACCACGGCGTCTGGAACCCGTCCGGGTACAACATCATCACGCCGTCCACCGCGCACCAGGCGCACAGCGGCTCGACGTACGCGTGGCTCGGCCAGAACACCGCCGACGACGACTCCATCACCCAGTGGGTGGAAACCACCCCCGGGTACACCAGGGAGCACTTCTCCTTCTGGCTGAACATCACCGGCAGCGCCGAGGGCTCCTCCGCACCCGGAGGCCCGGCGGCGGACACGCTCTCGCTGGAGCTGTACGACCAGTGGAGCGGCAACTACCTGGCGACCGTGAAGACGTGGACCAACCTGGACGCGACCAACGGCTACCGACTCCAGTCCTTCGACCTGACGCCGTACGTGGCGGCCGAGTTCGGCGCGACGGTCGGCATCAAGCTGGTCGCGCACTCGACGAGCGGGAAGACCGCGTTCCTGGTCGACGACGCGTCGGTCAAGTTGACCTGACCTGACCTGACCTGATCCGACCCGACCTGACACCCGATCCGTTCCGCACCGACCGGCACGCTCCCGGGCCCGTCCACGAGGACGGGCCCGGGAGCGGCTTCTTCGGGTCGAGTTCGGTCAGCGTTCTTCCGCCGGACAGCATTGACCGGTACCTATGTCCCGCTCATGGCGAACAGCCATGACACCCACCCTCACCAACGGGACGAGGTATCCCTAATGCGACTGCGATGGAGCACGCTCGGCGGACTGCTCGCCACCCTCCCCCTCGTCGGCGCGCTCGTCGTCGCCCCCGCGACCGCCCGGGCGGCGGCCGGCAGCGGCAACCTGATCGTCAACGGCGACGCGGAGGCCGGCGGCTACTGCACCAACGACTGGAGCGCCGCCAGCACCGTCCCCGGCTGGACGGTCGAGGCCGGCGGCATCGACGTCATGTGCCACTCCGCGGGCTCCTTCGGCCTGCCGAGCGACGGCCGTACGCCCGGCAAGGCCTTCTTCGGCCCGGGCAACTTCGGCGACGGCGCGATGGCCCAGACCGTCGACGTCTCCTCGGCGGCCACGGCGATCGACGGCGGCGGCGTGCACTACAACCTCTCCGGCTGGCTCGGCGGTTGGACCACCTACGGCGGCTACGCCGCCGTCAGCCTGCACTTCCAGGACGCCGACGGCCGCCCGCTCGGCGCCACCGCCAAGCTTCCGACCGTCTCCGCGACCGACCGCGGCCTGAGCACCCGGTTCCTCTCCCGCAGCACCGCCGGAGCAGTCCCGGCCGGGACCCGCTCGATCCAGGTCGAGGTGCAGTTCCTCTCCACCTCGAACGAGACCGGCTACCTGGACAACCTCTCGCTCACCCTCGACACCTCGGTCGCCGCGCCCGCGCCGCTGACCCCGCCGTCGTCCGTCGCACCGGGCTACGACCACGTGTTCGTCGTCATGATGGAGAACACCGACTACTCCCAGATCATGAACGACCCGGCGGACACGCCGTTCATCCACAGCCTGATGTCCCAGGGCGCCACCCTCACCGACTCCCGCGCCGTCTACCACCCGAGCGACGAGAACTACCTCGCCATCGCCGGCGGAGACACCTACGCCAAGGGCGCCACCTACTGGCCGGACATCAACTCCCCCCAGCGCAACCTCGGCGACACGATCGAGGAGGCCGGCAAGACCTGGAAGGCCTACGAGCAGGGCATGGGCACGCCCTGCAACACGAACAAGAACTACGACAGCTACTACATGCCCGACGACGCGCCGTTCATCAACTACACCGACATCAGCGGCAACCCGGCCCGCTGCGCGGCGCACCTCTTCGACACCTCCCAGCTCACCACCGACCTGCGGTCCGCGGCCACCACCCCGAACTTCTCCTGGATCGCCGCCGACGACTACTACGACGGCGAGGCCTCCGGCAACGGCAGCGCCACCAGCCTGAAGGTGCAGGACGGCTGGCTGAAGCAGACCCTCGCCCCCGTGCTCTCCTCCCCGGCCTGGACCCAGCAGCGCTCCCTGCTCCTCCTGACCTGGGACGAGAGCCAGAACGAGGCCTACAACCACGTCGCCACCGTCGTCGTCGGCTCGCAGGGCACCGTTCCGGCCGGGACCAGCAGCCCGCTGCACTACGACCACTACAGCGTCGGCCGCACCATAGAAGCCGCCCTCGGCCTGCCGGGCCTGACCGGCAACGACACCTACGCGAGGCCCCTCAACGCCGCCTTCGCACCGTCCACGGCGACCGGGCCGACGCTCACCGGCACCCTGAACGCGGTGGCGAACGGCGGCAACGTCACCCTCCGCTACGCCGTGCCGAACGCCTCCCAGGCCGGCCCGAAGAACTGGGTCGGCCTCTACCCCGCAGGCGTGATCCCCGGCTCCCAGTCCGCGCTGACCTGGTCCTACACGCCGAACCAGAGCGGTGCGGTCACCCTCTCCACGTCCAAGCTGAACGGCGCCGGCTCGTACGACGCCTACTACCTGGCCAACGACGGCTACTCGGTGCTGGCAGGCCCCTTCCGCCTGACCGTCGGCTGACGGCCCGGTGGGGCGGGGGCGGCCCGGCCCCGCCCCACCGGACGGCGGCGCGGGTCGCTGCTCGTCGCCGGCGCCACCAACGCGGAGCAATCCCGTGAGCGCGCCGGCTCGGGGTGACCGCACCGGTGGTGGTCATCGCGGCAGCGGCATCCAGTGGGCCGCCGCCTCGCTCGCGCTGACCGGGCTGGCGGTGATGGTCTGGCGGATGGCCGAGCCGCCGGAGGACTACCTGCGGGACA